>NZ_AWUH01000173.1:0-4949 GCF_000689175.1 Wolbachia endosymbiont of Glossina morsitans morsitans
AAATAGCTTTTTACTAGTATTCATTATGGGCAAGACCCTCATCTACTTAATCGGCTTTCCAGGCAGTGGTAAGTTTACTACTGCAAAGGAACTGTGTAAAATCATTGGTGCAGTAATAGTAAGCAATAATCTATTCAATAATATTATATTTGATATTGTTAAATTACAAAACGCTGAAGTTCCAGATGACCTATGGGAAAAAATTTTTGCAGTTAGGGAAAATGTATTAGCAATACTGGAAAAACACTACGTAAAATCAAAACATTATATATTTACAAATGAATTGATAGAGGGTGATCCCTATGACCAAAGATTATATAACTCAGTGGTAAATTTAAGTAAAAAAATGGACATGGAAATTTTTTCTGTAGTATTACATTGTAATAATGAAAAACTAGTAAGACGTGTCCAATCAGAAGAGAGATATCAGGAAAATAAAATTACTGATCCGGATTTTGCTATAAAGAAAATTGAAGGGAAAAGGCTATTTATACCTGAGGGTTCGCTTGAAATTGATAACTCGAACTTGAGTGCAAAGGAAGTTGCAAAGAAAATTGTTGAAGAGATGAAGAAAGAAAAAAATGGAAAATTAATTAAAACTTCTGTAACAAATCATTTAAAAACAGAGCGTACTCGTGGTTGAGCAGAAAGATAAGTACCGTCCTTGTGTTGGCATAATGCTATTTAACAGACAAGGAAATGCCTTTATTGGAAAACGCTTTGATAGCGATTCTTACTGGCAGATGCCACAAGGAGGTGTTGATGATGGTGAGGAACTGGAACAAGCAGCGTTACGTGAGTTGCTAGAGGAGGTTGGTACTAATAAAGTAAAGGTTATAACTAAAAGCAAGGATTGGATATACTACAACTTGCCTAAAGAAGTTATACCAATATGCTGGAATGGAAAATATTCTGGTCAAAAGCAAAGGTGGTTCTTAATGAAGTTTTGCGGAGAGGATGAGGACATTGATATTAATTATACTGGTCATCCAGAGTTCAAAGAGTGGCGTTGGCAAGGTATAGATAGTTTAGTAGCCAGTGCTATATCATTTAAAAAGAAGTTTATAAAACAGTGATAGAAGAGTTTTCTTCTATAATAAAAGCCTCAACAATAAGCTCATGATAGTAGATTCTCATTGCCACTTGATTTATTTTTCTGACGATGAAATACCAAAAGTAATTTCAAGGGCAGAGCAAAATGGTGTAAAGGTTTTGCATAACATATGCGTAAGCATTGACGATGTTCCTAAGTTATTAAAAATTTCTTCATCCTATGATCAGGTCTACTCCTCTGTTGGTATACATCCGCTTGATGTTGCTATAGAAAACGGTGAGTGTATACATGTTGATGAATTAGTTGGATTTACCAAGAAGCAAAAGGTAATTAGTATCGGTGAAACCGGGTTAGATTTTTATAAATCTGACAACAAAGACAATCAGAAAAAAAGTTTTGCATTACATATAGAAGCGTCAAGAATAACTGGACTACCTTTAGTTATTCACACAAGAAGCGCTGATAATGAGATGATCGATATGTTAAGGTCAGAAATGAAAGCCGGTGCTTTTAGTGGAGTAATGCACTGCTTTGCTTCCTCTAAAGAACTTGCTTATCAATCTATAGATTTGGGGTTATATATTTCATTTTCTGGAATTATTACTTTTAAAAATGCGAGCTTACTCAGAGAAATTGCACAAAATGTACCACGCGAGCGTGTTTTAGTCGAAACTGATGCACCATATCTATCACCTGAGCCTTATAGGGGAAAAAAGAATGAACCAGCAATGGTGAAATACGTTGTTGATTGTTTGGCAGAGTTGTGGAATGAGTCACCAGAACAAGTAGCGAAGGTAACCACAAGCAACTTTTTTAGGCTGTTTGAGCTATAAAGAAGCTCTATAAAACCATTAATTTGCTTATGAACCTAAAGATTTCACCAGCTCTCTCACCGAGTTTACAGACTTATTAAACATTTCTTGTTCACTATCATTCATTTTAACTTCTAGGATCTTTTCAATTCCGTTTTTTCCAATAATTACAGGAACACCAATAAACAAATCTTCTACACCATATTCACCATTAAGGTAAGCAGCACATGGTAATATGCGCCTCTTATCTTTTAAATATGGTTCTAACATGCATATAGCTGAAGATGCAGGAGCGTAGTATGCAGATCCAGACTTAAGCAGATCAACTATTTCTTTACCGCCATTGCGAGTGCGTTCAACTATTTCATCGACTTTTTTCTGTGTGATAAGACCCATATCGATAATTTGAGTAAGTGGAATTCCAGCAACTGAAGCACAATTGATTAGTGGTACCATAGTGTCGCTATGTCCTCCAAGCACAAAAGCAGATATATCTTCAACTGAGATATTTAACTCACTTCCAAGAAAGTAACGAAAACGGGAAGAATCAAGCACTCCTGCCATGCCAACAATCATATTAGTTGGAAGGTTTGAAAATTTATGCACCACTGAAACCATGGCATCCAAAGGGTTGGTAACCACTATTACAAACGCGTTTGGAGAATATTTTTTAATATTTTCGCCAACCTCCTTCATTACTTTAGCATTGGTTTGCAGGAGGTCATCCCTGCTCATTCCAGGTTTTCTAGCGATGCCAGCGGTTATTATAATTGCATCGGAGTTTTTTATATCTTCATACCTATTTGTGCCAGTAATATTGACACTAAATCCATCAATAGGGGATGATTCTGCTATGTCGAGTGCTTTACCTTGTGGTATTCCATCACTAATATCAAGTAAAACAACATCACCGAGTTCCCTTAGTGCAATCATATGGGTGAGAGTTCCACCGATATTTCCTGCACCGATTAAAGATATTTTTTTTCTTTGTACTGTCATTTTCTACTCCTTTGTATTTACTTTTATGGTTTTACCTTCCCAAGGCGATAAGCTATCAAACATACGAAAATCTTGCGGTAAATCTATAGGATTATACACAACCTTTTTTGTCTCTATATCATATCTTACTTCCTCATAACCAGTGAGAGGGAAATCTTTTAACATTGGATGACCTTTGAATCCATAGTCTGTTAGAATCCTACGCAAATCAGGGTGATCAGAAAACTCTATTCCATACATATCAAACACTTCACGCTCAAACCACAAAGCCGTACTAAATATCTTCGCTACACTTGGAGGCATGTCGCTTTCACATAACTGAAGCTTTATGTGTACTCTAATATTATGCACAATGCTGAGCAGGTTGTATATTAGCTCGAAGCGCTTCTCTCTATTTGGATAGTCAACCCCAAAAATATCAACTAATAGTTCAAACCTACACTTTTCATCATCACGTAGAAAGAATAGGTGCTTTTCAATTTCATCTAAAGTTGAATATATTACAATAATGCCATCATCTTTTTGAATGCACTCGCATTTGGTCTTTTTTTGTATATACTTTGCAGTTTTATCCATTCCGAGTCCGTTTTATTTTGTTTTGTAGGCATAGCATTCCATATAGCAACGCCTCAGCGGTTGGTGGGCATCCAGGGACATACACGTCAACTGGCACAATTCTATCACAGCCTCGGACTACTGAATAAGAGTAATGGTAATAACCACCACCATTTGCACAACTTCCCATGGAAATAACATACTTCGGGTCTGCCATTTGATCATAAACCTTGCGCAATGCTGCTGCCATTTTATTAGTTAGTGTGCCAGCAACAATCATCACATCTGATTGACGTGGGCTTGCACGAAACATTATACCATATCTATCAAGATCATAACGGCTGGATGCAGTATGCATCATCTCAACTGCGCAACATGCAAGACCAAATGTCATTGGCCACAATGAACCAGACCTTGCCCAATTCATTACATAATCTGTTAAATCACCAAATTTAGTGACAAGAAACCCTTCTTTTTTATAACGACCCCAGTCATCATTAGATAGAATTTGATTTGTCATAAACTACTCCCACTCTAATGCACCTTTACACCATTCATAGATAAAACCTATAGTGAGTATTGCAAGAAATACCATCATAGACCAAAATCCACCATAGCTTATCTTAGATAAAGAAACAGCCCAAGGAAAAAGAAAAGCAATTTCTAAGTCAAATATTATAAATAATATTGAAACTAGATAAAATTTAATGTCAAAATTTTTTCTTGCACTGGATAGTGGATTGAAGCCACACTCATATGTGGAAAGCTTTTCACCATCTGGCTTACTCACTGCAAGAAACATAGGCAATATACCTAAAGCAAAAGATACTACAATTGATACGCAGATAAAGATTACTATGGTTAAATATTCGCTCATTTAACAAAACATATAACACTATGAGTTTACATGCTTTCCTAACTTTTTACCACCTAAAAATATGCACGTGAAAGTGTGGTACAACCTGCTCTCCATTTTCACCGTAGTTAGTGACCAATCTATATCCTGTTTTTTCTAGATTATATTTGTGTGCTATCTCTCTTACAGTTTTGAAGAAATCCGCTATTTCCTCTTCAGGAGCTTTTAGAATGAAATCATCATATGAAATATATTGATTTTTTGGTATAACTAAAATATGAACTGGTGCGTCAGGGTACTTATCATGAAAAGCTAGTACATTTTCATTTTCATGTACCTTCTCACAAGGTAACTCACCTCTTAATATTTGAGCAAAGACGTTATCGCTATCATAAACTTCATTGCTCATATTTTAAGAGCGACCTTTCCCTCTTTCTTCGTTTTTCTCTACATTAGGTGTAGATAGTGGTTTTATCGCTTCACCAGAAGCATCTTCAAGATTTAAAGAGCTTACAAGTTCCCTTACTTTTACCATGTCCTGCTGTTCTTTCAAAAAGGGTTCTATTCCACTTACCCTTTTTCCGGTAATAACTCCTGGTTGTAAGTGATACATATCCCCAGGAACAGTGAGACTATGATGTCTTTCCTCTATTTTTTTAGCTTCACTCATAAT
>NZ_AWUH01000174.1:0-4658 GCF_000689175.1 Wolbachia endosymbiont of Glossina morsitans morsitans
ATTCGTCATTCCGCTACTAGTTAGCGGAATCTATACCGCGAATGAATCCATAGCTGTACGAACATTGTGATTTGAGAGCAATTTCCACAAGGGAGGATGTCATGCCAGCGCTTGGCACTGGAATTCAACCTTTATTATGCAGCCACTTGGTTGAAATTAAGTCTTCTGGATCCCAGTGTCTAGGCACTGGGATGACACCATTTGCTGTGCAATTTACCTTCAAAAATGAATGTTCGTACAGCTATGGAATGAATCGTGGTATGACGCGTTAGCTATAGCTTTGTCCTCCCTTTTCTAAATGGCTTGCAAGCTGCTATCTCTACAAAAACTATATTTTTCTTTAGAAGAGAGTTATATTGTAACTATGGACAAAATAATCATAAAAAAATTTGGTGAGACTTCGCTAACTGATTTAAACCGAGTTGCAAATTTGATAAAAACCGATATTGAGAAAGGTTGTAATGTAATCGTTGTTGTATCTGCTGTTGCAGGATTTACTGACCAAATGGTTTTTCAGGCTCGGCAAATCTCAAATTTAAGTTATAGACAAGAGTTATCAGAGTATGACGTTATGCTTTCAGCAGGAGAACAAATCTCTTGCGGTCTATTAGCTATCACTCTCCAATCGATCGGAGTTAATGCTAAATCGTGGCTTGCCTGGCAGTTACCAATTGTAACTGATGATTTTTATTCTGAGTCTAAAATAAAAACAATAAAGATTGAACGTGTGAAAAGATCTTTTGCTGAGGGTTATACTGCTGCGATCATTGCTGGTTTTCAGGGTATAAATGATGATAGAATCACTACTTTTGGAAGAGGAGGCTCTGATATATCAGCAGTTGCCTTCGCGGTAGCCTTTGGTGTTAGAACTTGCGAAATTTTTACTGATATTGATGGAATATATACAGCAGACCCGAAAATTGTTCCAAAGGCACGCAAGCTCAAATTTATCTCTTACGATGAAATGTTGGAAATGTCGTCATCTGGTGCTAAAATACTGCATAATCGTTCAGTACAACTTGCAATGAAACATAACATTAAAGTGCAAGTGCTATCCACTTTTAAGGAAGTAGAAGGCACCACAGTACTACACAAAAGGGATGTATTAGAGAGGTACTTAATTACTGGAATAACTTATAGCACTAATGAAGCTCTTGTAACTTTCACTAACCTTGCAAATAACTTGCGTACTTTAAGAGATATAGCAGGACCAAACGTTAAAATTGATATGATACATTTGTCAAGTTTTGTTATCTCCAAATTTGATATTGATTTAATGGAAAAGTTACTGAATAAGAATGAAAATTATGCTATAAACGATAATGTAGCTAAAATTTCAATAATTGGTATTGGTGTTATGTCTAACACTGAAGTGATGCACCGCACACTCAAGGTTTTAAGCGAAAAAAAGATAGATATACTTGCTATCACAACATCTGAAATCAAAATCAGTATAATTGTTCAAAAAGAATACCTTGTAGCTTTGGTCAAAGATTTACATACTGAGTATGAGCTTGATATGCAGCACTAGGATAGGCTTGACGTCCAGTTGTCTAAGAGTATGTCTTGAAAAGGAATGAGGAAAAAAATATGATAATGTAAGTAAAAAATAGGAGGGAAAATTGTATCCAAGTGATATAAGTGATAAGGAATGGGAAAGTTTGGAGCCATATGTTGCACAAGGAAAGATAGGGAGGCCAAGAAAGCACAATATTAGAACAATTATTAATGCAATAAGGTATATAATGAGAGGTGGTTGTCAATGGAGAATGCTGCCGAAAGATTTTCCTCCATGGAAGACGGTGTATGACTATTTTCTCAGGTGACGTAGTAATGGCAAATTGGAAAAAATACATAATATGCTAGTAAAAGAGGTAAGAAAAATGTTTGGTAAAAATGAAACACCTTCAGTAGGAATAATTGACAGTCAATCAGTAAAAACCACTCAAAAAGGGGATCCAGAGGATATGAAAAAAAATAAAGGGTAGAAAACGTGATATTGTTGTAGATACAGTGGGCTTAATTATTGCGGCTGATGTTCATAGTGCAAGTGTTCAAGATCGTGATGGTGCTCTAAATCTTTTCACTCAAGCTAAATACAAGGCTCCAACTTTACGTAAGTTTTTTGCTGAGCAAGGATACATAGCAAAAGCGCTGTTTATTGGAGACAGGATACGATTACCAAGAAAGCTGTTGATGTTACAGGATTTTTCGACAATCTGGACCACAATTTAGCACTGCAGGCTATCAAGAAGCACACAGACTGCAAATGGGTCATACTGTATGTTGAAAAGGTGGATGAAATCCCCTATTCAGCAAGCAGATGGCAGTAAGGTAGTTAGGGAAAAAAGGAGTTCCGCAAGGAGGTTCAATAAGCCCAATCATTTCAAACATATTTATACACCATGCATTTGATATATGGATGAAACAAAATCATCCAACAGTACCATTTGAAAGATATGTGGATGATGCGATAGTGCACTGCAGAACTAAAAGAAAGGCAGAATTTATGCGAGCAGCAATCGAAGAAAGATTGGCACAATGTAAGCTAAAATTGCAACCTGATACCAATGCCATTCCAAAACTCCATCATCATACTGCCTTAGTATAACCTTCTCACCTCTATTATCTATTTGTTTGTTATGTAATAGAAATTGGTATGAGATTGAAGAATTAAGTGTGAACGGTTACAGAATTTTTGCCAGGAGAAACATATAGTTGAAGTAATTCAGATTTGTAAGATATGTTTATCTGCAATTATAGCTTCAACAGTAGGCAATGTTGCTTTTAATTACCTCAACATTTTCTCTTGGCAATTCTTTAATGAACCGAGAAGTGCGCATCGGTTGCCACTGGTTGTTAATTTCCCTCCTATCTGCACATGAAATGATTAACCTTTCCTTTGCCCTGGTTATGCCAACATATGCAAGTCTTCTTTCTTCTTCTAAAGCTTTACCACTTTTGTCATCAAAAGATCTTTGATGAGGAAATAATCCCTCTTCCCAACCAGGTAGAAACACGCACGGGAATTCAAGTCCTTTGGCTGCATGAAGAGTCATAACATATACGGTGTCATCGTTATTCATATTATCCACTTCCATCACCAGACTTATATGCTCCAAGAAAGTTGTGGCATTATCGAAATTTTTTAAAGATGAGATGAGCTCTTTAACATTTTCTATTCGTGCTAAGCCTGTTACCTCCTCATTTTCAAGCATTTCAATATATCCTGATTGGTTTGCTACGATTTTAACGAATTCATGCAGTGGTTTTACGCTTACTATTTCTTCCCAAGCTTTAATTTTATTTAAAAAATCGTTGAGTGAGAGTTTAATTCTTTCGGTTACCTGATTACTATTAACTAATATTTTTGCTGCCTCAAAAAAAGAAATTTTGTTATCCTGAGCAGTCGTGTATATTTTCTTTAGAGTTGTAGCTCCTATGCTTCTTTTTGGCCGATTTACTATCCTTTCGAAAGCTAAGTCATCGTTATTGTTTGTAACAAGTCTTAAATATGCAATTATATCCCTGACTTCCTGACGTTCGTAGAATTTTACGCCACTTATAATCTTGTAGGGAATTGAATATTTTATAAAATACTCTTCGAGAACTCTAGTTTGAAAAGTGGCCCTTACCAGCACTGCAATGTCACTAAATCTGTATTTATTGAGTTTCAATATCTGTTCGCTTATGAACCTTGCTTCAGCTTTCCCATCCCATAATTTTATTAGATTTACCTTTTCCCCTTCAATGTTTGTTGTCCACAATTTTTTTTCTAAGCGAGTCTTATTGTGATTGATAACATATGACGCAGTTGCAAGTATGTGGGATGTTGACCTGTAGTTACACTCTAGTTTAACGGTTTTTGCATTTTTAAAATCATCAGAAAACTTCAAAATATTTTCAACTTCTGCACCACGCCAACTGTATATTGATTGATCGTCATCTCCTACACAGCAAATATTTGAGTGCTCTTTTGCAAGGTATTTTAGCCAAAGATATTGTATTGCATTTGTATCTTGATATTCATCTACCATGACATATTTAAACTTGTTTTGGTAATAGGACAGAACTTCGGCCTTTTGATTAAAGAGTTGTATGTTATATAGCAACAAGTCACCAAAATCGACAGAATTAAGGAATTTCAACCTTTCCTGATACTGGTGATAGACTTTGAGTGCAGTTACGTACACTGGCCTAAATGATTGAATATCTTCCACTTCAGATGGCAATAAGCACTTCTCTTTCCATTGCTGAATAATATTCATAATGGTCTTACATTTTTCTGATAGGTAATCAGGATTTATTTCATTGATAATATTTTTTATTACCTGTAATTGGTCATCCACACCAATGATTGTAAAATTGGGGTTTAAGCCCACAATTTCTGCGTGCAGGCGCAAGATTTTTGCTGCAATTGCATGGAAAGTGCCAAGCCATGGTATGTTTGTGCCCGTTAGCTCAAGTACCCTTAATACCATCTCATTTGCTGCTTTATTTGTGAATGTAACTGCTAATATCTCATCAGAATAAGCGTGACCGTTTCTAATTATGTGTGCTATTCTTGAAGTAATCGTTCTTGTTTTTCCCGTCCCGGCTCCTGCTAGTATCAAAACTGGTCCATCTATGTTAGTTACAGCTGATTGTTGTTCTGGATT
>NZ_AWUH01000175.1:0-1346 GCF_000689175.1 Wolbachia endosymbiont of Glossina morsitans morsitans
GTCCATCTTGCAGCTAGTGACAGAACTTGCTCTTTAAGCTTTGGATACTCAAGCTTTGCGCGATATACATCGAGTAAATAGAATTTATTGCCCACTTTTGTCCAGGTGGTGCAGACGCTAAAGTTGCTCATGCTGCTTGTTGAAACTGTAGTGTCCCAGCTCTGAGTGACATATGAGAGACTATCAGAAAAATTTCTATAGCGCTTCAGCCACTCTCGTTTAATTATACCACTTGAAAGTGGCAGAGGGTTTTGTTGATATTGTGCAGCAAAAGCGTAACTTCCAAGTTCAACCTTTATCATCTCAACTTCTACTTTTCCTCCATCGAGGGGATATAGCAACTGACCTTCTTCTCTTGAGTATAATATTACGGGTGGTGTCATTCTAGCACTTGATGCTGTAATCCAGCTTTTGTACTCATTTGTAGTTACTCGGGTGACAGGAACAAGAAAAGGAGGCGCTGGCTTTTTGATTGAATAAATAACCTGCTTATTTTCAGAAATCATTGGCAAAGAAATATGATGCCATATGTTTTTTGGCTTGGAGAGAAGGTGTCCAGTTAATTCCTCCTGGTGTAGCCTGTGCATTACAAGAACGATGACTCCTTTTTTTCTATCGTTCAGCCTGGTTACTAAAGTCTGATCAAACCAGTTTGTGGCACGCTTTCTAAGCGTTTCACTCAAAGCTTGAGCAGAACTGAGCGGATCGTCCACAATGATAAAATCACCACCTTCACCAGTTAGTGTTCCACCAACTGATGTTGCGATTCTGTATCCTCTCTGCACTGTTTGAAATTTATATTTGGTATTCTGGTCTTTGGATAGTTCTATCTCTGGAAATAGCGCTCTATACCAACTAGACTGCATCACGCACCTGGTGTCGAGCGAGTGCTCTTCGCTGAGCCGCTGAGAATAACTTGCAACTATTATTCTCGCAGTTGGTTGGTTTCCCAGTATCCATGCGGGCCACGCAACGCTTATGCACATGGACTCCATCGAGCGCGGAGGCATATTGAATATTATTCGTTTCACTTCACCAGTGCTCGCTGCTTCAAGCCTGTCTACTATGACTTTTATATACTGATAATCGTTATACTCACACCCCGGCACTACCGTTTGAAAGCACAGTTCAATGAATTTTAGAAAGTTCATGATATAATGTTGAAACCAACGCGTGGCGCTGGGATGACAAAAAAAGGAGCACTGGAATGACACCCTACTTAACCGTCATACCGCGATTCATTTGCGGTATCTCAAAGCATAGATCCCGCTAACACGTAGCGGGAAGACGGTTATTGTTTAGCGATAAATATTAAGAAATTTACCAAATAAAAAAAAAGGCAAAAG
>NZ_AWUH01000176.1:0-4679 GCF_000689175.1 Wolbachia endosymbiont of Glossina morsitans morsitans
GTTGAACCGATGGAGCGTACATTACTATTGCCAGGCAGCAATTTATTTAATAAATTACCACTTACATCTATTAGACCCCCTTCACGGCTTTTCACCCGCATTTTTATATGACGAGATCTAAAAGTCCTCAAGAAAAGCACCTTTCTTTTCTTCTGCCCAAAAAGTTTCTCTAAGAGCCGGAGCATCAATTACAGCTGCCACAACTTTTATTTTTATGAATGAGACAGACTGATACTGCAAAATAAACCATGCAACTAGAAAAGTTCTCCCTGCCCTCTATAGGCATAATAAACCAAGTATAACCGTTATCTTTTATTTCTTGGTCAGTATCATCTTCGGAAATAAACCCATAGTCTCGTTTGTAGTCGTGCAAGCAATCGTATATGGTTTGCTTGGATTTTGAATAAGTTTTATTAATGAAGTCTGCTGATTTAACATTAGAAACTTGCAATTCATTAAAATCGCGCATAAGCTGCCTGGAAGCACTACGCACAGAATCAAGCATCACATTAATTCGTGGTGATGAGATGGACATTCTTCCTTTTACTCTTTCACTCTTTCATAATAGCTGTCACCTGGAGTATATACTACAATTTTATCCTCTTCTTTTATAAATTGAGGCACGTTAACGCGCATTCCGTTTTCCAAAATTGCAGGCTTATAAGAAGCAGTAGCAGTTTGTCCTTTAATAACAGACTCTGTTTCTTTCACAGCAAGTGTAACATAATCAGGCACATGCGCAGAAATTATTTTGTCTTGATAAGCTACAACTTTAATTTTCATGTTATCCTGTAAATAAATTTTTCTTTCTCCCAATAAGTCCAAATTTATAGTGATTTGCTCGTAATTACTTGGATGCATAAGATTTACAATGTTTCCTTCAGTGAAAAGGTAAACATATTCCTCTTCATCTAAAATTGCCCTTCTGATTGTTGCGTCAGAACGAAATCTTTCATAGTGTTTTGCTCCGGTCTTGATATTTTTCATTTCAGCTTGTATGTATGCACCACCTTTACCAGGTTGAGTATGCATAATACCTACAACCAAAAATAATCCGCCGTTATGTTCCAACACCTGACCTGCTCTAATATCGTTAGCTCTTTCTGCCATAATTACATTTTCAGTTTAATCCTATAATTATAAATAGCTTTATATAAATATCAAAGTCTTTATTAGTCAATAAATTCTGGTATATTTAACACTATATACCTCCCCTTTATATTTATATGTGGAAATATCTCTTTAGTGAAAGACAGCATAATACGTTTTTTTGTGCTGATAACTAAAATTTCTAATATATCCCCTGAGCCGAAATTATACACAGATTTTACATAGCCATATAATTCATTACTTTTCAGCCTTACTTCCATATCTACAAGGTCACTTTGATAAAATTCATCCTCATCATTTAGCTCTGGTAACTTGCTTCTTTCTATATATAGCTTCTTATTCCTTAAAAGCTCTGCTTCATTACGGGAATTTACTCCGCTTATTGTAGCTATTACTAAATTATCACCTATGACGGATACTGAGTCTATTTTATAATTCTCATCACCACTTATTAGCTTACCATATAAGAAGATATTTTCAGGCTTTTCAGTAAAGGTTTTTACTTTAACAGCTCCTTTAATTCCGTGAGGAGAGGTAATAATTCCTAAGCATACCAGATTGTCGTTCATATTAATGCAAGTATCTAATCAGAAGATTTCTCAGATAAATATTGAGTCAAAATCTCGATGCCTTCATCAATCTCTTTTTCAGTGATAATGAGTGGAGGTAAAATTCTCACAACGTTATCTGATGTTCCCCCAACAGTAAGCAAGCCGCGATGACTTAACTCTTCTGCAAACTTTTGATTGTCTGCTTTCACTTTTATTCCAAGCATTAACCCTTTCCCTCTTACTTCCTCTATTATTGGAAATTTACTTGCTAAGTCTTCTAGTTTATTTTTTAAGTATTTACCTCTAATTTCAACATTTTTCAAAAAGCCGGGGCTGAGCAATTCTTCGAGCACAGCATTACCTACTGAGGTTGCAAGCGGATTGCCACCAAAAGTGGAACCGTGCATACCAACTGCCATATATTTAGCAGCCTTTTCAGTTGCAAGACAAGCCCCCAGCGGAAACCCGCCGCCTATTCCCTTTGCAAGAGCACATATATCAGGTTCCACTCCTATATGTTCGTATGCAAATAATTTTCCTGTCCTGCCAGCACCGCATTGCACGCAATCAAAAAATAACAATATGTCATTTTCATCACACAGCTTTCTTAGTTCTTTCATAAAGACTTCATTCATTACTTTGATACCACCTTGCCCTTGTATTGGTTCTATTAATATAACGCCTATACCACTTGAAATTGCTTTCTTTACGCTCTCAATATTGGGCTCGATGTTATCACACCAATCAATGTAGGGATTTAGTAATTCAGAAAATTTCTGTTTATCGTTTGTAGCACAAGTTAAAAAGGTTCTTCCATGAAATGCACCATGGAATGTTAAAATTCTGTGACGATTTTTATTGCCTTTTCCATTTTGATAGATCCTAGCAATCTTAAGCCCACATTCTACTGCCTCTGATCCAGAATTTGAGAAAAATACAGTGTCAGCGAAACTGTTGTTTATTAATTTTTCTGCAAAATTATTGGCAGCAGGTATATTATGGGTATTTGATATATGCCATAATTTTTCTCCTTGCAATTTAAGAGCACTAATTAATCGCGAATTAGTGTGACCTAAGCTACTAACGGCTATTCCGGAGTGAAAATCTACGTAGCGCTCACCATCAACATCATATAGGTAGATACCTTTGCCATGAGAAAAATTTATATTAACAGGAGAATAAACTGGCAAAATAGGAGAAATTGTCATAAAATATTATATGCTAAATTTTATTATTAATAACATAAAAACCGTTGTTTCACAATAAGAAGGATATGTATAAGCTAGGTAAATTGATGTTTTCTGCGTTGAAGAAAAACAAATACACAAAAGTTATTGTATTACTCTCATCGATCTTTATGATTTTATTCAGTGTGATATATTGTAATCATTTACTAAGGAGTAATTTCCTTTCTTCTTACCGTGATTCAAGTGTAAACTTAAAAGGCGTACTGGAAAATGGCATAATAAAAAAATACCATTATTTACTAATAGAAAAGCATCACATTAAATACAAAAATTTTGACTACATAAACCAACTAGTAAAACTACGTGCTGAATTATTACAATCAGTGAGCAAAGTAAAGGATTTCAGCTTAATACTGTATGATCAAAACGGCAGAATAATATTCAGTAATTTTAACACTCAAGATTATGATTATGAACAGTTACTTACAAACGATGAAATTGATAAATTATTAAGTAACCAAGAAATATTTTATACTACAGGAAATACATTAACTTCTATTTTCCCTATATTCCATGAAAATAGCGTTAAACCGTCGTTTTTTTTGAAGATTCTTCGAAACTACAATAATTCTTATGTTATAGCATATGGCCTGTTTTTAACATTTTTGGGCCTATTATTAATAATCTTAATATTAATAATGTTCTATTTGCACTTTTCTAATACCCAAATGCTAGCCAAGCAACATAAAACTAACATTGAATTACAGCAGATAAAAGAGACATTAGAGCAAGAAAATGCAAACAAGCTAAAGTTTTTTGCAAGCGTTACACATGAATTACGCACACCTCTTAATGCTATTATTGGATTTGCGGAGTTGATCAAAAATAAAACTTTAGGTTCAATGGATAATTCTCAATACAAGGAGTATGCAGACGATATATATAATGCAGGAACACACTTACTTACCTTAATTAATGATGTGCTCGATTTTTCTAAAGCTGAATCAAGTAGTTTAACAGTAGAAAAAGTGAAATTTAACCTGAACAAAATAATGGATTCATGCGTAAATATGCTATTACCTAAATTAAAAGAAGCCGGGATTAATTTAAAAAAAGAGATGACTAATAAACAATTATTAGTCATTGCAGATCCCAAGAGAATGAAACAAGTTATAATAAATTTATTATCAAACTCAATCAAGTTCACTCCCAAAGATGGTTTAATAAGAATGGTGATAAAAGAAAATATAGAAAAAAACTTATTAACTATTGAGTTTCATGACAATGGAATAGGAATAATGCAGCAGGACATATATAAAGTTATGTCTGTTTTTGGCCAAGCAGATTCGGGGTATAGAAACGAAGGTACGGGCATCGGATTGCCGCTAAGCAAGAAATTAGTAGAGTTAATGGGTGGAACTTTTGACATTAAAAGTGAAGCAAAACTTGGTACTACGATAACATTGAACTTCTTTTATGAAGAACGAACATGTGAAGATTCGATTGATTTTTAATAGGATCTATTTGATATGGCCTTACATCAGACGAAAACCACACTTTATCAAAAGCGGCAAGCCGAGAAGGTAGGCAGAAATTCATCAATAAGCCCCCATCAAGAATCTTATCTGTTAGCTATATATAAAATTTGATACTCTGACTACAATATACTACTATAGATGGAAGTGTTATTAATGGAGCAAGGTATGGAATTAGCAGTAGGAAATAATGCACCCGATTTTAGCTTGCCAGCAGATTCTGGTGAAAATTTATCACTGAGTGAATTTTTTGATAAAAAAAATGTAGTTCTTTATTTTTATCCTAAAGACGATAC
>NZ_AWUH01000176.1:4979-6269 GCF_000689175.1 Wolbachia endosymbiont of Glossina morsitans morsitans
CCGGGTTGTACAATGGAGGCAAAAGGCTTTAGAGATAAAATAGATGATTTTTCTTTCCTCGACACAGTGATAATTGGTATATCAAAAGATAGTGTTAGATGTCACACTATCTTCAAAGCAAAATATTCTCTGCCGTTTTCTTTAGTTTCTGATGAGAATGCTGAAATGTTGGGAAAATATGGTGTTTGGGTAGAGAAAAGTATGTTTGGCAAAAAGTATATGGGAATAGAACGCACTACTTTTTTAATAGATAAAAAAGGTAAAATAGTGAAGATCTGGAAAAATGTAAAAGTTAGTGGACATGTTGATGAGGTTCTGGAAGAAGTAAAGAGAATATAAACTAAAGAATAGGTTAATGGCTACCCGTTGCTACATAAAAAAGCTGAAATTACATAATTTTCGTAGCCACTCAAACTTTGAACTGGATTCAGATGATAGCTCAGTTGTAATAACTGGCAAGAACGGTGTTGGTAAAACTAATATACTTGAAGCAATCTCGTTGCTTGCTAAAAGCAATGGAATGAAAAAAGCAAAAGCCAGTGAGATACAAAATAGATTCAGTAATGAAGATTGGGTAGTGCACTGTGATTTTTTTAATGGAATGGATTTTAATTCAATTGGTATCGCAAAGAGTTTTGATAAGAAACTAATATAAATTGATGGAAAAACGCAATCGAGTTATTCATCTTTGTATAAGATATCCAATGTAATATGGCTGATTCCACAAATGGACTATGTTCTTCTTAATTCTCCAAGTGACAGATTAAAATTTTTAGACCGTATAGTCTCACTGTTTGAGGAAAATTACACTTGCTGCTACATGAAACACAGAAAAGCTAAACGTGAGCGAAGTAAACTGTTAAGAGAGAACACCTTGGACGAAAATTGGCTCTCTAGTCTTGAAAACATAATGGCCGTTAATGCAGTTAGTATTTTACGTATGCGATCGTCTGTTTTAAAGACACTACAAGACACAATTGATAACCATTCCAGTGAGTTTTTTCCGAAGGCAAGTTTGAAATTCAGCAGCCAGCTAACTTTGGACGATACTGCAGAATATTTTCAGAATCGTCTAAAGGAAAACAGAGAAAAAGATTCATTGACTGGTAGAGTAACCTTTGGTGTGCATAACGATAATTTTCGGGTTTTTGTCAAAAAAGAAACGTACCAATAAATCTGTGCTCCACTGGAGAACAAAAGTTATTACTGCTTTCTATTATTTTATCCAGTGTAAAAGCAAGGTGTATTCATTACAATAAGGCACCACTTCTTCTACTTGATGATACAATG
>NZ_AWUH01000177.1:0-15890 GCF_000689175.1 Wolbachia endosymbiont of Glossina morsitans morsitans
GCAACCCAAAAAGGTTCTGATATGGCTGCTTCTTTTCTGATCTGACCAAATTACAGAGTTTTTGCCTGCATACTTTATAAAATATTATACTTTTTTTTTTATTTAGCAAGGTATATCCTATATTAGTCTTATAATTTATATGTTAGACCTTTTGCAACATTACTTTGGAGTAAACAACTGTTACCTAAAATACTCTTCTTCTGTCATCCCAGTGCTTGACTACTTGGATCCAGAAAACTTAATTTTAAATGAATACATCAGGCTGTTGTATAATAAGAACTGGATTCCAGTGTCAAGCACTGGAATGACACCCTTCCGGTGGGAATTGCTCTCAAACTACAATGTTCGTACAGTTATACTGGGATCCAGATATAAAAATATTTGCAAATTATGCAAAGTACAACGGATTCAAGGAGTATATGTTAAAAATAATGTCCATAATAATGTCCATAATGAAATAAGCTGGATGCCAGTATCATGCGCTGGGATGACAATCTATAAGTACTGGGATAATAAAAGAGGAATATTATGATTTTATATCATTTTCCTCTTTGTCCATTTTCACGAAAAGTTATAGCTCTTCTCAAAGAAAAAAAGTTGGGCTGTGATCTAGTGTATGAAAATCCGTGGGAAAAGCGGACTGAATTTATGGAGATCAACCCAACCGGGCAAGTACCAGTATTAATAGATAATAACTTTGTAATAGCGGATAGTAATGCCATTTGTGAATATATAGAAGAGACTTACAATAGCGATATAAAATTACTTGGTTCATCCACTATTATTAAGTCTAAAATACGCGCTCTAATCAATTGGTTCGATAACAAATTTTACAATGAAGTTACTAAGTATATTATGAATGAAAAAGTAATTACTAACCGCAGCCCTGACTCTAGATTTCTTCATGCAGCTCAGCATAACCTGCCTTGCCATATGGAATACATCGAACACTTAATTAACAAGAACGTTTGGCTTGCAACTGATAAGTTCACTTTAGCTGATATTACTTTAGCATCGCATATTTCCGTAATGGATTATGTAAGTAGTTTTCCATGGGAAAAAAGTAAAATTTTAAAAGAATGGTACTCCACTGTTAAATCAAAGCCTTGTTTTCGTGAGATATTATTAGAGAGGATTTCTGGTTTAATCCCTCCTAAACATTATGCTGACCTTGATTTTTAACTTATGTTAGCTTTAAAGCTACAGTCATTCCTTCATCAGTTGGAATCAATATAGAGAAATATTTTTTTCATCTGATAATCTATTATTAAACTCCCTCATGGCATGCCATGATTTTTCTGATACTTCTTTTGGAGGCGATTCTAAAAATACTGTGTTAAACAGTAGAGTGTTATCTGCAACGATTAGCCCATCTTGTTTAATGTATGACTCTGCCCAATCTAAATACTTAGGATAACTACTTTTGTCAGCATCAA
Source organism: Wolbachia endosymbiont of Glossina morsitans morsitans (assembly GCF_000689175.1). Classification (NCBI taxonomy): domain Bacteria; kingdom Pseudomonadati; phylum Pseudomonadota; class Alphaproteobacteria; order Rickettsiales; family Anaplasmataceae; genus Wolbachia; species Wolbachia endosymbiont of Glossina morsitans morsitans. The sequence goes on from NZ_AWUH01000177.1 coordinate 1,437, forward strand.
TAAATATCATGTCAAATGGTGCTTTTGCTGATAATTCATTAATTTTTTCCAGTGCATCGCCTTCTATTAGAGTAATTTTATCACTTAGATTAAAAGCACTTAAAATTTTTTTTGCTATTCTTGAGTGTTGAGGATTATTTTCTATTGTATATATATGACCGTCTTTTAGTAGAGCTTTTGCCATGCAAATCGACGAGTAACCGTATAACGTGCCAATCTCAACAATACTTTTGATTTTTTGGATTTTTATAAATAAACTTAATAGCTTTCCTTCTTCAGGGCCAATTTGAATATGTTGCTTTTTTTCAAGAATACAATATTCTTCTATTTTTTTATATTCTTTTGCAAATAGATTTCTCATGTATGACAATTTTATACTAAAAATTATTACGCATATATTATAAATTAGGGAGACTTAATTCATACACAATTTATAAATATAATAATATAGTTTAAAATAATAAAAACATTTATTTTAAGTTATTATTTCATAGTATAAAATTTTAAGTGACAAAAATTATTATATATCGTACTATAGTTAACTAGTATAATAAACGGTCGATTATTATGCTAGAATTAAAGGGATTGTTTATGCGCATTTCTCTTTTTAAAATATAATTTTTATAATCAATTAGAGGGGGTTATATGTCTTATACTATTGCTGGTGAAGTTGAAACGTTAAACAAAAAATCTAACAAGAATGAAGGGGTTATGTTACTACATAATCCAGCTTATCGTGAAAAGTATAAAGAACGTTTTGATGAAGCTCAGAGAAAAGTTATGGATATGGTTCAGTTTTATGATGGGACAATAGTATTAATAGAGAATAAAATCGCTATGTATTACTACACTTGGCACAGTAAAAAAAGAGAGTTTGAGCGTAAAAAACAACAAACAGTAGTGAAAAACAATGACTCAGCATAGAGTCTTTTATATGGTAAGCTACAGTGGTATTACTTCACTATAGCTTTTCCATATAATTCATCTATCACATTAGTGAAATATTTCAGCTCTTTATACCCTCCATGTTTAACTTTATTATGCTCTATATATGATTTATCATCGTTAAGCTTGATGAAAAATATTGGAGTGGCTGTGATACCAAGTTTATTAATTGCCAGTGATTTATCATTTACGATTTTATCCATTATTTTCTTATCATTAATGCATTGGTTAAATGCATCTTGCTTTAAGTTGCTTAGTGCAGCAATTCTTTGTAGTAAAGTCAAATCACTTAAATTGTAGTAATTCCACGAATCTATTGAGTTAAAAACAGCTTTGTTAAAATTAAAATAGTCTTCTTGTTTTTCGTAGCAATGACTCAGCATTGCAGCCTTTAGCCCTCTGTAATCCAAAGGAAAATGACGAAATATATATAACATCTTACCTGTGTCTACATATTTCTCTTTAATTTTAGGAAAAACATTCCTATGAAAAAGAGAGCAGTGATAACAAGTTAATGAAGCATATTCTATCATTAGAATTGGTGCTTTTGGCTCTCCTAATAATTTATCATTAGGTAATGGCGATAATAGCTCATTTGATGCTATTTCATTGGGTTTTTTTTGAATGTATTGGTTATCGGATAAATCTTGCTTAACAACTGCATAAGAATTAACACTTATGAAAATTAATAAAAACAATAGTCTAAAAATCATTACAATATAAACACTTAACTTACTAAAAAAATTATACATTTATATTAATAATGTCAAGATAACTTTTGTTTAGCAAGGCTTTCAGCCCTATCTTTAAATGCAGCAATTATTTTACTTTGTGTATACTTATATACTGAGTTTAATAAAGTGGAAAATGAGTTGGACTTAAACTTAAACTCTATATAAAACTTTACCATAGTTTTATTTTCATCTATGGGAATGAATTGCCATTCATTGTATAGATGTTTAAATATTCCATTTGATGTTACAGCTTTTATCCAACCTTCATTTGTTCCACTTGGAGAAAGAGAAGTAACTTCTGATGTATATCTACCTTTAATTCCATGAAAAGCTGCGAGGAGATCCACAACCATTTGGTTGTTAATTTTTTCTTTTATATAAACGGCTTTGCACCAAGGAACAAAATCAGGATACCTTTCAACATCAATTACAATTTGGAATACTTCATTAGGCAAACATAGGAAAACACCCTGTTCTTTGTATTGATGAAGCATAAATGTTAAACCAATCAAAATAGGATCCGTATCTACCGTCAGCCTTAGTAGACTCCTGAGACTAAAGTTAAGGTGGGCATCGCGTATTAATTTCAACGAAATTAACAGAGGCAATTCCCTTGACTAGAAATTATCGCTCGGGAAATTTAACTTAACTCATAACGCATAGAACAGACCCCTAATTAAATTGTAGATGATTTATGCAAGGTGTGTCTATAGATATATTAAAGCTAGCGATTATTATTTAATCTTTATTAAACTTTGCATTCTAAGTATCATAGCTAATAAATATATCTTATGAACATTACTAAAGTTTTAACTATCGTTGTTTTTATTGTAATTTCTTCAAGTGCTTACACTAATTGTACAGATCACAAAATTTTTGTGCATACTATGAAGCAACAAGTGGATGGTGTATCTACAAAGGAGAATAAAAAAAACCGGGAATGTGTGCAAAAAAAGCTTCAGGAGGTCATTCAAAACAATGTTAACCTCAAAGGAATATCGCAATTCGTCATAGGGAAACATTGGGCTTTAGTTAAACAAAAAGGAAAAGAAGATTTTTTAAGAGAGTATGAAGTGTATCTTACGCGTTTGTGCGTTAAAATTTTATATAAATACATGCATGATAGTGCAATGATCATAATGAGTACAAAAGCAGTTGACGATGAAACTTGCTTAATTGGTACAAGATTTTCTTACGGTGATGAAGAATCTACAAATATTGATTTTAAAGTTACTAAAAATAACAGTTCTTTCTTGATAAGTGATGTTGTAATGAGTGGAATAAGTATTGCTATTAATCAACGTTATCAATTTAGTGAAAAAATCGACACACATGGCATAGCAAGTGTGATAGATGAATTAAAATGTAACAACAATCTATGATATATATGCCTCATTGGCCTAAGCCACTTGGTAGCAGGCCGAATGATTTTTCTCTTGATCGCATAAAAGGCTTTCTTAGCAAACTAGATAACCCCGAGAAAAAAATGCCTCCCGCAATTCATATAGCTGGAACTAATGGGAAAGGCTCAACACTAGCATTTATAAGATATATAATGCAAGCAGCAGGGTATAAGGTACACGCATACACTTCTCCACATTTAGTGAGTTTTAATGAGAGGATAGTGATAGCCGGCAGCTATATCGACGATAATGAATTATATAGCTTATTAGAAGAATGTCGTGCAGTAATTGCAGAACAACCTATCACTCTGTTTGAAGCTGCAACTATTGCAGCTTTTTTAGCTTTTTCTCGTCATAAAGCCGATATAACTTTAGTTGAAGTGGATATGGGTGGAAGGCTTGATGCAACAAATGTTATAGATAATCCGATTTTAACAATAATTACTTCCATTGCACTTGATCATACGGAATATCTTGGCCCTACTGTAGAAATTGTAGCAGGTGAAAAGGCTGGAATAATGAAACCTAATGTTCCTTGCGTAATAGCACCGCAAGAAAAATCTATAGTGAACACGCTAGAACACCACGCAATAAATAAGAAATCTCCCTTGTATAGAGGAGGTCTTGAATGGAATTGCAAAAAAAAAGAAAACAACAAAATGGTTTTTCAATCAGCTATTCAATCAATAGAATTTCCTTTGCCATCTTTAAAGGGTGATCATCAGGTGATTAATGCAGGCAATGCTATTGCAGCATGTAGTATTTTAAGTGGAAAGTATGAATTTGATATTGGAGAAGAGGATATCACTTCAGGTTTACAGTGCACTTATTGGCCTGCACGGCTAGAGTCTATAAAAGAAGGTAATTTAATTTTCCTACTACCGAAAGATTGGCAATTGTTTTTAGATGGTGCACACAATAATGATGGTGCTAGAGTACTATCTCAGTGGGTAAAAGATAATTTTGCTGAAGGTATTTATATGGTTTTTGGTGTTACTAGTAACAGAAATGTGGAAGAGTTCTTAGAGCACTTAAAGCCATATATCAAGCTACTATGTGCGGTTTGTGTTAAGTCTGAACCTAAAGCAACAAATACAAATTTGATTAGGGAAAAAGCCAATAACATAGGAATAAAAGCAGTTGAATGTGAATCAATTGGCGATGCAATATCAAATCACATATTAAAAGCCTCTACCCAAAACGTCAAAACCATACTAATCTGTGGCTCATTGTTCCTAGCTAGAGACTTCGCTATGGAGAATAGCTAACTTTGATGATATTAACTGACCGATGGGGAAATAACTTTGATTGCTCATAGTACTGCTTGGCTTTTCGTTATCGACTTCTATAAACTGATCATCACCTTTAAATTGCTCCTCAATTGAATTTATAGCTGTCTTTTTGAGAATATAATTACTTGCAGCATTTAAAATAGGTGAAGTAACAATTAAAAGCGTGAATGGTAATGAAAGTAATAAGCCGGATGACATCATAGAGTTAGTTATACCAAAGCCGTTGGCAACTAAATCTAATCCCACACCGAAAAACATTAAAGATGTACAGATTGTGTTGCTCAAAATAACTGAATTTTTTAGCCACTTTAATTTAGTCCTATCACTCTTTGAAAAATTTTCGCATTCTTGGTCAAAGTTAAACAATAATAAAATATTAGTCTGATGATTAAACTCTTTCCCATTTCTAGTATAAATGCTCTTAACAGCTAGACTCAAAATAGATCCTGCTAACAAGGGAGCAAGAAAACCTACTGCTATTGGTACATTAGAAGAAATACCATTAATTATTAAAAATGCAATTGATGTGAAGGATACTAAAAGAACTCCTAAGAGATTTGAATAAGAAGAATATTTTACATAAGCAGTTACATTATTGTTAATTGACTGCTGCTTATTATAGAGTTTATTTCTGCACTTATCATCTAAGTATTTTTGCAATTCTTCATAACTGCGACTCCACAACTTACCGCGTAATTCTTTTATTAAATTATTTCTTTTATTGAGACCTTTCTCCAATGGCTCTATTATAAATTCTTCAAAAAATGGCTTATTTAATGCAACAATCTTAAATTTCTCCTCCTCTTCTTTATTGTTTGGGTTTTTATCTGAGTGATATTTTAACGATAATTTACGGTATTGTTGACTAAGCTTTTTCTTAATATTCTTAATGTCAGAATTTACCACATCCTCCTTTTGAATATTAAATGTTAAAAACAACTGCTTTAAAGCGTGGTACTCATTTTCATTCAAAACATTTCTAGCCACATTACACCTACAAATTAACTAACTATTAATGTTCTATAATATACATATTTCCAAACTATGTCAATTATTTCATAAATATCTTTGGTAAAAATTATTTCTGTTATGACTAGCATGATAAGTGTATGAAGCGACTAAAATTGTCATTACAGCGCTTAGTGTACGACAGTGCTCCAACATTTAGGGTTGCAGTTTTCATGGCAGATCTGAGTAGCTGACCCATCTAAGAGGTGTCATTCAAGTAGCTGACACTGGAATGGCTTTGTTGCATCGCACCTTATACGGTAGTAATTTACAATAAATTCATGTAGCCATTTCGAATTTAGTCATTTCAGTGTTGGCTACTTGGATGACACCACCTGCTATGCTGCAAATTGCAACGTCCGTACACTAAAGTATAGTGTGTTACTAACGAAGGCAAACAAATATCTGCTTTATGAAAACGTTAATATTTTTCATTGAAATAATACATAAATACTAGAAAAACCTTGGCAGGTTATTCGCGTTTGATTATCATAGAGAATTATGTAAATTAATAAATGATCTATGGCAAGTAACCCAGAAGAAAGAAATAGTGATAAACAAAAAGCGCTAGATAACGCAATAAGCCAGATTGAAAAAGCATTCGGTAAAGGTGCAATAATGAAGTTGAAGCAAAACCTTGTAGAAAAAATAGACACAATATCCACAGGATCAATTGCGCTTGATTCGGCTCTAGGTGTTGGAGGTCTGCCAAAAGGGCGTATAATTGAAATATTTGGCCCCGAGAGTTCTGGTAAAACCACTCTTGCCTTGCACGTGATTGCTGAAGCACAAAAAAAAGGAGGATCATGCGCATTTATCGATGCAGAACATGCATTGGATGTCTTATATGCTCGTAAACTTGGGGTAATCACTGATGATTTAGTGATTTCACAACCAGACACTGGAGAGCAGGCGTTGCATATTGTTGAGTATTTAGTGTGTTCTGGTGCGGTTGATGTGATAGTTATTGACTCTGTCGCAGCATTAACTCCGAGAGCTGAAATTGAAGGTGATATGGGTGATCAACATATGGGGCTGCAAGCAAGGCTTCTAAGTCATGGGCTACGGAAACTAACCTCTGCCGTTTCAAAAGCGAACTGTATATTGGTATTTATTAATCAAATTCGTATGAAAATAGGAGCAGTGTGTGGAAATCCTGAAACTACCACGGGTGGAAATGCATTAAAATTCTATACTTCTGTAAGGCTTGATATAAGAAAAGTTGGTGTAATAAAAGACAAAGAAAATATTACAGGTAATGAAACAAGAGTTAAAGTTGTAAAAAATAAAGTTGCTCCTCCATTTAGAGAAGCGAAATTTGATATAATGTACAATGAAGGTATATCAAAACTCGGAGAAATAATAGATATGGGAGCAAAGCTTGGTGTGCTTGAAAAAGCAGGCGCTTACTATTCATATAACAACACACGTCTTGGGCAAGGAAGAGAGAATGTAAAAACTTACCTAAAAACAAACAAAGAAGTCGCAAATGAAATAGAAACGAAAATCAGAGATTTACTCAGAAATCATGATAATTCTATCATAATAGACGAGGATAGTGAGCAACTTTTCGAAGAATCAGTTTTCTGATCTAAACTTAGGCATTAGATTTTGTGTTGGACGGGTTGTTACAGTATGACGGTAATTCTATGTGCTAATATAACAATCTGTAATGTTACCTTGTATCAAAAAGACTTTGCTGAAGCAGTTAAAAAAAGCTTTTCATGAGAAATTATAAATGATAAATTGTTAACAATAGGTTATTGTTAATAAGATTATGTGTTTTGGTTTACCTAATATAAACAGGGAAGGTTATTCATTTATAGTAGTTTCCTTTATAGTAACGTGTATAGCATTCTCTATATCTTGGGGGTTTGGCGTTACGTGCTTGTTTCCGACATTATTGTGTACTTATTTCTTTCGTGATCCAGCAAGGGCTGTGCCAAACAATAAGAATCTTATATTAAGTCCTGCTGATGGTGTGATTTCAAAAATTGAAGAAGTTAATTATCCTTTATCAGCAGAAAACGGAGAGGAGAAGAAGTTTACGCTTGTTAGCATATTTTTAAGTGTTTTGAACGTCCATGTGAACCGTATACCAATATCTGGTACGATAAAGGAAATGAGTTATAAAAAAGGCAAATTTGTATCCGCAATGAGCAATAGGTCTAGTAATGAAAATGAAAAGCAGGTTATTGTAATTGAATACGAAAAGGGGAAAGAAATTATTGTGGAGCAAATAGCTGGATTAATTGCACGTCGTATCGTTTGTAATTTAGGAATATCCCAGAACGTAAAAGCAGGTGAAAGGTTTGGAATTATAAGGTTTGGCAGTAGAGTGAATATCTATGTTCCTGCTGGTACAGAAGTCAGAGTTTCAGAAGGGCAAACTGTTATTGGTGGTGAAACAATTATAGCAAATTTAAATAAGGAAAACGTTCAAGAGAAGCTTACTTTTGACGTTATATGAATAACAATGGAAGTAACAGTAGATTCTTACCTATTACTAAATTATTCCCAAACTTTATAACTTTATTGGGTTTATGTTCTGGTCTCACTTCACTTAAATTTACATTTAATGAACAATGGGAATTCTCAGTAATTTTTATCATCATTGCAGCAATAATAGATGGAATGGATGGCAGAATAGCTAGAATTCTAAAATCAACTAGCGATTTTGGAGCCCAGCTTGATTCTTTTGCAGATTTTCTAAATTTTGGTGCAGCGCCTGCATTTCTTTTGTATTTTTGGAAGCTAAACGAAATCAAAGTCATAGGTTGGATTTTAGTAATGATATACGTAATCTGCATATCAATAAGACTTGCAAGATTTAATGTTTCGCTACACTCAGGACAACCATACTGGGAAAAATTTTTCTTTTCTGGTGTTCCAGCTCTAGTGTGTGCTTTACTTTCTTTGTTACCAATAATTATTACCTTTCAATCTCATGAGAGTGAATACTTACTTCTCATACAGCGATTTTTTAACACAAGAAACGTAGCTTGTTACTTTCTGGCCATTTCATTTTTTTCGATAAGTCACATTCCAACTTTCTCTGCAAAATATATTTATATTCCCAAAAGCCTATCCTATATATTTGTGTCATTTTTTGGAGTACTTATGGTATTTTTCATCAGTAAGCCCTGGATGACTCTACCAATTTTAGGTATAGTGTATACACTTACTATTCCAATAAGCATCGGGTTTTACATATATTTTAGATATAAAACTCGTTAGCTAACAAAAAATAGAAAACTGCATGATTTTGAAGATAAGTGAACTATTAAATTCATTTCTGTATATAAAGATATTCAACATTCCATTTATAATTATTTGGGTAATTGCAACTGGAATCTTTTGTACTGCCCAGTTCAAATTCATTAACTTTAGGGTACTTAAATATGGAATACAGACGCTATTCAATCTAAAGTGTAATAACAGCAACAATGGCATAATAACTCATATTCAAGCGTTTGCAACAGTAATTTCAGGAACAGTTGGTCTTGGAACAATATCAGGAGTTGCAATAGCTATCACAATAGGGGGCCCAAGTACAGTTTTTTGGATGGTAATTACCGGAATACTTGGTATGTCGATAAAGTTTGCCGAGGTGGTGCTTGCATTTACTTATCGCTCTGAAAATACAACTGGCGGGGCTTTTTATTACATGAAGTACGGGCTTGCAAAAATTGGATTTGCAAAAACTGGTAGATTTCTTGCCTTCACTTATGCGATTATGCTACTTATTGCAATGATTTTGGGCGGTATACCATTTCAAGCAAATCAAATAGCAGCACTATCAAATAACCTCCTAGAATACAACGCATCCATTATTATATCCCTGCTTGTCTTTATTGTAATATTGGGAGGAATAAAGCGCATTGCTTTCGTTTCAACGAGCTTAGCACCAATTATGATAGTGCTATATGTGGGTATGTGTATATATTTAATTTATGTAAACGGAAGTAATTTGCTGAATGCTCTATCCATAATATTCCAAGATATCTTCAATAAATCAGCTATAGGAAGCGGAGTATTGAGCGGATTAATAGCCGGAGTGAGAAGATCAGTGTTTGCTAACGAAGCAGGTACCGGAACAGCAGCTATAGCACATTCAGCTGTAAAAGAAGAAGATCCAATTAAAGTTGGGTGCGTTGCAATGATTGCACCACTTATAGACACAATATTAATCTCATTTTTGACTGGTATTGTGATAATTATCACTGGTATGCATAGCACTGATAACGTGGGTGATATTACACTAATTAGTTCGATATTTTCAACAGCTTTGCCCTTGTTCAGCAAGTTAGTTTTTCCGCTAATGATGTTTTCCTTTGCATTTTCCACAATAATAGCTTATTGTTACTACTGTGAAGTTGCTTTGCTGTATTTATTTGGTAGTAAAAAAATACTGATGCCGTTCCAAATTCTTATAGTGGTTTCAGTGTATATCAGCTGTATGTCAAAGAATATAGAATTTATATCTTGTCTAGGTGACAGTTTGTTTATGTGCCTTATGATTCCAAATGCTGTTGCAATATATCTACTAAGAAGGGAAGTTTTGAATACAATAGATTCTTATTACAATTCTAAAGGGTGTTAACATGATTTATAGATTGCTTTGTATGGTGTTATTTTGCCTATTGTTTAATGATGTGTACGCTGCTTCAGGTTTTTACGAAAGTTATGACGCTGTGTTGAACGGAATAAATAATTTCATGAATGAAGTACTGTTTTTCAAGATCCTTTACGTGCCATTTATAATCTTTCTACTAGTTTTTGGTTATGTGTTTCTAACATTACGGTTTGGATTTCTCAACATAAGAATGTTTAAGCATGCATTTGCTATTTTATGTGGAAAATATGACACGAATCACCATGATGGTCATATTACGCATTTTCAGGCATTTATGACTGCACTTTCAAGCACAGTAGGTCTTGGAACTGTTGCTGGAGTCACAATTGCAGTTTCAATGGGAGGGCCAGGAGCGGTGCCTTGGATGATGATTACAGGTTTTTTTGGTATGTCAGCAAAATTTGCTGAGGTAACGTTGGCGTTTAGACATAGAACAGAAGATCAGGACCAATTGTTTAGTGGTCCCTTTCAGTATATAAGGAATGGTCTGGAGGAATTTGGATTTAAAAAACTTGGTATTGTGCTGGCTGCCATGTATGCAGTATTCTTTGTATTATCAGGTCTTGGTGGAAGTGTAGCGTTTCAAACCAATCAAATGGTTTCAATATTATCTGGCTATTCAAGTTGGGTAGATGGTCACTCTTGGTTTCTTTCTTCCATAATCTCTGCGCTGCTTGCTCTAGTGATTATTGGCGGAATTAAAAGGATAGCTAGAGTATCTTCTGCACTAGTGCCTATTATGTCACTCTTTAGTTGTATTATTATTATTACATTTAATATTCATAACCTTGGTTATACGTTAAAAATATTATTTTCCACTATGATAGATTTCAATGCTGTTGGTGGAGGGATGGTAGGAGCATTTGTTACTGGAATTCAAATGGCAATCTTTGCCAGCGAAGCGGGTGTTGGTTCTGCTTCAATTACTCATGCAACAACTAAAGATGAAGAACCAGTAAGAACTGGGCTTGTTGCTATGATAGAACCATGCTTTGACACAATGTTAATTTGCTGTTTAACGGGAATAACAATAGTAATAACAGGTGCATACCAGACTAGTGTTGGTGAAGGGATATTAATTACTCAAAAGGCATTTGAGACAGTTTCTCCATGGTTTCCTATACTTTTAACCATAGCTGCACCTTTGTTTGCATTTTCTTCGGTAATTTCATTTGTATATTGTTGTGAAATGGGGTGGTTATATTTGTTTGGTGCAAAAAGTATAGTGATGTATCGCATAGCGGTAATAATTGTGGCGTTTTTCTCTGGCCTTTCTAAAGACATAATGGCTATTGCTAATATTGGCGGAACTTTATTCTCTTGTTTAGCTCTTATCAACATGACAGCGCTTATACTGTTTAGTAATCAGATTAACGAGGAAGTTCAGTGCTACCTAAAAAGGCTGAGGAATAATAAAATCAATTAAATTTTGGCATATGCGGAGAGGTATAGCTATAATAAGTAAGATTTCCCTACGTCATACCGCGATTTATTCGCGGTATCTCAGCATAGATCCCGCTAACAAGCAGCGGGATGACGAAATTTTGCGATTATTAATCAGTAAATTTTACCTGTGTTAGTTATAGTCCTTACACTATCCTACATACTCGGTTCAATACCGTTTAGCTTAATTATTACAAGAATAAAAGGGATAAACTTAAGAGAAGTAGGTTCAGGAAACATTGGTGCTACAAACGTTGCAAGGACGGGAAATAAATTTCTTGCTGCTTTGGCATTATTTCTGGATTCCTTTAAGGGATTTATTGCCGTTTATATAGCACAACAATTTTGTGATAATAACGATTTTTATATATATGTATCTGCAATTTTAGCAGTTTTAGGACACATGTTTCCTATTTGGCTAAAATTCAGTGGAGGAAAGGGCGTTGCAACCACTCTAGGGATACTGATAGCATTTAGCATTGATATTACTTTAGTATTCGTAATAATTTGGATAATAGTCTTTCTTGCCTTTAGATACTCTTCCCTTGCTTCACTCAGTGCTACTTCAACGGCTGTAGCATGGTCCTTTTTTTTTTCAGAGGAATTTGTTCTTAACATTACTAATTATAGGAGCACTGGTCTTCCTAAAACACCACAGAAATATTGTGAATCTTCTGCAAGGTAAGGAAAATAAATTTTTATAAGTGTGCTGACTCTGTTGCTATATTACTAACAGATACTTCATGCGAGAAACGACTTGAGACTACTTTTTCTACTTCTTTTATCATTTCTTCCATGTTTTTTCCACTTTTCTTACATGCATCATCAAGTGCTAATTTTAGTTTACGTATATCATTCTCTTCTAGCATCTTATTCATTTCTTTTCGTTTAATCTCTAATTTTTTTAGTAAGATGTTCTCCATTATCTCTCTCTCATCACCTTCATACTGGCCACTCAGTCTGCTATATGCAATGCAACACTTCTTTTCTCGCGGCAAGGTTGACAGACCCCGCAATGTAACATCCACTTGAACTTCTATAGAGTTAACTTCCCTAGCCTTTTCAGCAGCTTCTGACCTAAATTTCTCAACTTCTCCTATTATTATTTTGTTAGCTATTCTTTTAGCTCCATCCAAAGATGAATCCTTGAGAGAAAAATCTGTCTCGAGTAGATCTCGATTTAATAGCTCTAAGAATACTTTTTTTCCGATGTTTTCGAGTAAACTTTCTTGGTCACCTAAACCATGCTCCTGCAGTTTATTTCTCATGTGCTGAACCAGCTCACAACATTGTAATTTATTTAACTTTATAGAGCTAATATTTTTCATTAATGTCAGCACAATTTGTTCACTATATTGAGAAGTAATACTCAATAATTTTCTCATTGAAGGAATACTTACTTCTGAAATAAAATCATCAACTATTTTTTGACTTTCATCATCTTCATAACCATTTTGAACGTCATACCAAGCCTTAAAAATTTCTTTATTGTTTTTCTTGTTTTTTAACCTGTCTAACATGAACTTACGTGCTTCATTTTGTGCTCCTGGAAGTAATATTTGCCTAGGAGGAGTAAATCTAATTTCTGGATCAGGATGAATACCCTCTAGTGTGCTTAACATTCTATAGATAATACCGGTGAAGCAAGTGTTAGGAACTCGCTCTTTTCTAGAGAAAGTTTGGCTATCAAGCAAATTTGTAATTAACGCGTCTTTTTTATTTTTTACAGCTTCTCTGTCTCCATCATTGCAGGCTTTCAGAACTAAAAGTAAAATCCGTCCACCTGTAAAGCGGGAGCTATACTTTTGATCATCTTTGCAAAAGTCATTTAAAAATGTAATTACCCTTCCTTTATCCTCATCACTAAATTGACGATAATTAAGTTCATTTAAATCATTTATATATTCAATAAATTGCTTAAATTCTCTATCATTAATAACGTCTTCGGATACTTTTTCACCATACTTATCTTTTAATTTATCAATATTTTTAATGATATCATCATTTAATTGATGGGGCAGTAAATGTTCAAGCTTAACATCAAAACTATTAACCATACCACGTAAATTCTCTTTTATACCTTCCAAAAAGAAATTTATAGAAGCTTTAAGCAGCGTAAATGGGTTAAAATCTTTTGGCCTTAGTTCACTCTGCAATAAAATTAATAGCATTGTAAGTGGTATAGTTCCCAGTAACGAAATAAGCAAGAAAGTGGTAGTGAAAGTTAGATATGTTATGAAAGCAGAAAACAAGAGGAAGGCTGTTACCTTGATTGTATTGTTCTTAAAAAATATTTCCCAATATTCCCTTTTGCTCATTTTTTGCTGTTTTGCCGTTTTTATTTCTTTGTAGATATAAAGAGTTTTAATTTCAGACCTGAAAAATATAGTACCAAGAGAAAAAAGAACATTAACGGGATTAGTGATAATGCTTAAAGAAACAAAAGTTGACAAAATAACTAACAAACTTTAGCTTGCTAGATTCCTTTGAAGGAAATTGTATTTGAGAAATTCCTATCATAGCCTACCTTTGACATCATTACACTCTAGTAATAGCATAATAATTTAAAACGTCAATGTTTAAGTATTTTATTATCCGCACACTCATCGTATTCGATCTCGACTGTAGAGTGTGCTATCTCGAACCTATTTAGTAGTATTTTTTTATCTCATACAAAATATCAGTGTGTTGTGCATCTTGCTTTACTTTGGCATGCATGGTAATTACAAAATAATTATCAGACAGTGACCATGCATGTATGTGGTGCACATCTATCACTTCAGGTAATTCTGATGTGATCTTACTTTTTATTTCCTCAGTAGATATCCCTTCAGGTGTACCTTCAAGAAGTATGTGGCAAGAATTCTTTAGAATTTTGTAGCCACTATTCAAAATGATTACACTGACAAATACCGATAAAATCGGATCCACCATTTGCCATCCAGTAAACATGATAATTATGGATGCAAGTATAGCAGCTACAGAACCTAAAA
>NZ_AWUH01000178.1:0-1781 GCF_000689175.1 Wolbachia endosymbiont of Glossina morsitans morsitans
TTTACGTTCCCTATAGAATGTAACCTTTTTTTACCCTTCTTTTGCTTTTCAAGTAGTTTCATTCTTCGCGTTACATCTCCACCATAGAGTTTAGCTGTTACATCTTTTCTGTATGGGTTAATCGTTTCTCTGGCAATAATTTTTCCGCCCACTGCCGCTTGAATCGCGATTTTGTATTGCTGACGTGGTATTAGATCCTTCAAGCGTGCGCATATTTCACGCCCTCTTTTTTCTGCCCTACTTTTGTGAACGATACAAGCCAGTGCATCTACGGGCTCTCCACTAATTAAAAAGCTTAATTTATCTATTTGGCTTACCAGATAGCTGGAAATTTCCCAATCCAAACTTGCATATCCTTTGGAAATTGATTTTAATCGATCATAAAAGTCAAAACAACTTCAGACAGTGGTAATTTATATCTTAACAATGCTGTTGTTGTGTTACCAATGTAAGATAAATCCTCCTGTTCTCCCCTCCTTTCTTCACATAGAGATAGAATCTCTCCCAAGTATTGGTCAGGGACCATTATGGTTGCGGTAATCCATGGTTCTTCCACAATTTCAATTTTCGTTGGATCTGGCATATCACTTGGGTTATGAATATTCAAAATTTCACCACTTCGTGTTGTAACCCTATATATAACACTCGGTGCAGTTGCTGTTAGGTCTAAATCAAATTCTCTCTCGAGCCTTTCTTGAATAACTTCAAGATGCAACATTCCCAAAAAACCGCAACGAAATCCATAGCCTAGTGCATTTGAAGTTTCAGCTTCGAAGGTAAAACTTGCATCATTTAAATGTAACTTCTCTAGAGCTTCCCTTAGATATTTAAAATCATCCGTTTTGTGAGGGAAAATGCTACAAAATACCACAGGATGCACTTCTTTAAATCCAGGAAGTGCTTCACTACAAGGTCTCTTTTCCTCAGTGATAGTGTCTCCTACCTTGCAGTCTGCTACTTCCTTCATTGAAGCAGTTATAAAACCAACTTCACCCGCTGAAAGCTCACTCGTCATAACTTTTTTAGGGGTGAAAATACCGATATTATCTATCTGATATGTAGCATTATTAGACATCATAACAATTTTCATGCCTTTTTTAGCACTCCATTTTTAACTCGCACTAAAATTACTACTCCTAAGTAAGTGTCATACCAACTATCAACCAAAATTGCTTGCAATGGAGCATTTACATCACCTTGAGGAGCTGGAAGTTTTGCTACTATTGCTTCCAGTACATCTTTTATTCCAAGTCCAGTTTTTGCTGATATTAAAACTGACTCACTTGCATCAATACCGATTATTTCCTCAACCTGGAGTTTTACCCCTTCTGGATCTGCAGCAGGAAGATCAACTTTATTGAGCACAACTATTATTTCATGGTTGTTGTCAATAGCTTTATATACATTTGCAAGGGTTTGTGCTTCAACGCCCTGGCTACTATCCACCACTAAAAGTGAACCTTCACATGCGGCTAAGCTTCGACTTACCTCGTAAGAAAAGTCAACGTGACCTGGGGTGTCCATGAGATTTAGGCAATATTGATTACCGTCGTTTGCCGTATAATTAAGTTTTACCGTCTGTGCTTTAATTGTAATGCCACGTTCACGCTCTATATCCATTGAATCGAGTATTTGATTGATCATTTCTCTTGCTTCAAGGCCGTTACATTCCTCTATTAAACGGTCAGCAAGCGTTGACTTACCGTGGTCTATATGCGCTATTATTGCAAAATTTCTTATGTTGTTCATTTATGGCCCACTATACTTAATTAGCGAAACTA
>NZ_AWUH01000179.1:0-3822 GCF_000689175.1 Wolbachia endosymbiont of Glossina morsitans morsitans
GTATATACAATAATAGAGTTACCTAGGTTATTTGGGTATGACGTAAGCTTTACCAATTCATCTTTTTTCACGATGATTTCGGTGATATTGATGATACTCTTTTTGCTTTTTGGAATAAAGAAGGGGTCAGTAATACCAGGATATTTGCAAGCTGCAGTTGAGTATGTATATGATTTTGTTATTTCAATAATAGAAAATAACACTGGAAGCAAAGGCTTGCAGCACATTCCATTGATATTCACAGTATTTATTTTCATTTTATCGTGTAATTTAGTTGGTGTTCTTCCTTATAGTTTCACGGTCACAAGTCATGTGATAGTCACCTTCGCTTTTATCGATGGTGGTTTTTATTTATATAACGATTGTTGGATTTAAAGAAAGGGGAGTAGAATTTTTACGCATATTGCTACCAAAAGGAACTCCTTCGTGGCTTGCACCTATAATAATTATTATTAAGTTGTTTGCTTATTTAGTAAGGCCGGTTAGCCTATCAATAAGGCTTGCAGCAAATATGATTGCTGGTCATACAATCATCAAAGTGATAGCAGGGTTTATTGTAAATATGAACATATTTTTCACTCCTGCGCCGTTTTTGTTCATAATTGGATTGATAGGATTTGAAGTATTTGTTGCAATTTTACAAGCTTATATATTTACTATATTAACGTGTGTATATTTGTCAGATGCAGTAAAGTAATTGACTTCCTTGTAGAATATTTTACAATTATATTATAAAGAAATAATTAAAGGTAATATATGGATTTAGTAGCTTTAAAATTTATAGCAATTGGTTTAGCTGTGTTTGGAATGCTCGGTGCTGGTTTAGGTATAGCTAATATCTTCTCTGCTATGTTAAATGGGATTGCGAGAAACCCTGAATCAGAAGGTAAAATGAAAAGTTATGTTTATATTGGTGCTGCCATGGTTGAAATCATGGGATTGCTTGCGTTTGTACTTGCAATGTTATTAATATTTGCTGCTTAACAGATGCCACAGCTTGATGTTTCAACCTTCTTTTCTCAAGTTTTTTGGTTTTTAATTTTTTTCTCTTCACTTTTTTTCGTAGTGAGTTGTTTATTTTTGCCAAAGTTAGATGAAATAATAAGCACTAGAAGTAAAGAAGTATTGGATTCTTTTAATAGTTCTGTTCATCTTTTAAGACTCACGGAAGATCAGGTTGCCAAGTATAATGCCGCTTTAAACCAAGCTAGAATACAGGCAAAAAAAATCATAGATGATGCACTTGCTCAGGTAGAAGAAATGAGAGCTAATGTTAAGAATATATTAGAAGAAGAAGAAAAAAAAAAGAGCAAGCTTATTGAAAAAAAAGTGGCAGAATTTAAATCTGAATATACTGATCAGTTAAAACAAATGGCTACTAGTATTGCTTTAATTTATTATACTAAATTGATTAATTCTGAAATTGAAGAGGAATTTATTGCTGACTTGGTGTCCAAAGAATTTTAGGGGTTTTTATGTCTACATCACTGATTATCGGTCTTGCCTTCTTGGTAAGTTTTGTCCTTTCGTATAAATTGCTAAAGAAAGTGATAAAAAATGCGCTTAACAATAAGCGTAACAAAAGCAAATTTTCAAGTGAAGAAACTGAAAAATTCAGGAAAGATATGTTGGAGTATTACAAAAAATCTTCTAAAAAATACAAAGAATTAGATGCAGAAGTTAATAAAATGATGAATGAAGCACTTGATAAAGCTAATAGTATCATTAAGCACAATAGACAGCAGCTAGATCAGACATTGGATGACAATGCCCATTCTAACTTGAAGAAAGTCACTGACCAAGTTGAAAAAGCTCTTAGAGATTTACAGGCTAACACAGCGAGTGTAGCTGCTGATGCTAGTAAAAAAATAATGCATGAACGTAAAGATGATAAGCGTAGTAGTGAGGTCATATCTTCATTTTCACGTGACTTAAATAAAAAATTGCATTAGGTTTAATGCCTATACTTCAAGCTGGTAATGTAGAAAAAATTAAGTTTGATTCTAGTTTGTGCAAAGAGCAAGAGAAACTTTTTTACTATAAATTTAATATAATTCCTTGGCAAAAATTAAATTATACTACTTTTTTTATGGTTGAAGACACAAGTCTAGATATCACCCGTTGGGTCGAAACTCATTACGGCATTGACTATGTATTAATAAAAGTGGATAGCGAACAGATTTTAAATCTTCTTAACTCGCACTTTGGTATTTCAGAATTTGCAAGCAACTACTCATATTACAAGAATCCTAATTTTTCAGCCAAAAGCATTAAACTAAGCTCAATATTTTTTGCTTCTTTCTTTATTGTAACTTCAATTTTAACACTAACAGAGAAATATACATATTTTGCTTTGATGTTGATATTTATAATCGGATGTTCTAGTTATTTATTCAAGTTTATAGCTACAATTTTTAACTTATGTGAAACCTCCAACCAAAAAGTGGATTATAGTAAGCTGAATGAAGAAGATTTTCCTATATATACTATTTTATTGCCTGCTTTTAAAGAAAGTGCAGTGATAGAGCAATTGGTTGAAAGCATTGAAAGTTTGGATTATCCAAAATCAAAATTAGATGTGAAGCTTCAGGTAGAAAGTGATGACCAAGAAACGCTAGCAGCTATAGAAAAGTACACTTTACCGCAGTATTTTGAAGTAATAAAAGTGCCTCATTCTTTGCCTAGAACAAAAGCCAAGTCATGCAATTATGCTATGAACTTTGCTAGAGGAAAGTATGCAGTAATATATGATGCGGACGATAAACCAGACCCATTGCAGTTAAAAAAAGCACTGATTGAATTTAATAAGGGCAACGATAAGTTAGCCTGTGTACAGGCAAAATTAAATTACTATAATTGTGATTATAATTTTCTCACAAAATCCTTTTCTCTGGAGTATATGAACTGGTTTCAATACTTATTGCCTGGATTCCAAAAAATGAACATGCCGATGCCTTTGGGTGGTAGCAGTAATCATTTTTCAGTAAAAATTCTAAAAAAAGTGTTTTTCTGGGATGCTTACAGTGTTACCGAAGATGCTGACCTCGGTTTGAGACTTGCGCAAATCGGATATAAAACCAGGATGATTGACTCAGAAACATTGGAAGAGTCACCAAATGCTTTATTTGCTTGGATTAAGCAAAGAGCGCGCTGGATCAAAGGCTATATGCAAACTTATATTGTTCATTTAAAAAATATAAAGTCACTTTATAAACACACTGGATTTAAGGGAATTTTGCTATTGAATCTTTTTGTTGGCTCTGCAGCTTTTATATTTTTTACTACTCCATTTTTACTGCTTTCATTGATATTAACTAAAGTTTTAAATGGATTATTTTTGTACTACTTTGTAGTGGTATACGTTACTAACCTGATTCTTTTGGTAATAGTTGTCAAACAGCAAAAGATGCCTTTTTATTTTTATATAGTATCGATATTTTTTCCGGTCTATAGTCTGCTACATAGTGTTGCAGCTTTTCTTGCCTTGTGGGAGTTTATCCTTTACCCTGAGCGATGGAACAAAACTAAACATGGTTTATGGAAGCAAAACCTGTAGCCATTTGGCTTTTTCTCTGCTCGGTCATGGTAATTCTTATGGTAGGAATTGGTGGATTTACCAGACTTTCAAAAGCAGGATTGTCAATCACAGAGTGGAAACCCATCACTGGAACATTGCCACCACTGAGTGGACAAGATTGGCTACAAGAAAATTAAAATACGAAGCTACACCTGAATATAAAGCACTTAACTATGGTATTAGTATGGAGGAGTTTCACGCTATATACTTAATAGAATATATACACAGATTGGTTGCAAGACTAA
>NZ_AWUH01000180.1:0-1618 GCF_000689175.1 Wolbachia endosymbiont of Glossina morsitans morsitans
CCGGCTCCTGCCAGTATCAAAACTGGTCCATCTATGTAAGTTACAGTTGATTGTTGTTCTGGATTTAGCAGTGAGAGGTAATCGTTCATCGTAGCCCTATAGATTATAACTTCGTAAAGTTAAAGCTATGATTGAAATATTGTAAAGGTTTTATTGAATGGAACAGTTAAAGAATGCTTCACTCAAGTACTACATATTTAAACGTAGATCTATCTTGTTGGGGTAGTTTCAAGTGTATGCTGAGTAACAACAACTTGATTTAAGTCATCGGCACCAGTTGTTGGGTGGATAGGTGGAGTTCGGAATGGCTTATATGTACGATCTGGTTCCTCCACTCCTATTTCTTCAAAAAGGGGTTTTTCTTTTGGGGTATAGTGATTATGCGTTGCAGGTCGTTCAGTGAGATTTTCATATGTTTCTTTCAACCAAGTTCCGATATCATACATAAATCCATACGCTTTTTCTTTCAATTCTCTCAATGATCTACCTAAACTGGCTGGTGTGTTATTAAAGTAAATTGTCACATAGTCTCTTGTAGTGTACTGATAACTTTCTCTATTTAATTTACCACTTTGTGTATTACAAGTGTTATTACTTTGAAAATAACCAAATATGTTGTACATTTTAAAGCCGCCATTAATTACTAACATACATATATTATACGTTAATAAATTAAAGTTGTCAAGAACAAGGTTTTTAAAGGTTTATTGCATTACTGAGAAAATGCTCTATATAACAATTTAAAATGGAGCTGGAGCTTTGCAGTACAATGTTTTCAAACGTTTAATATAATATTGACTTTACAACAATAGTTACTTTAAATTAGTAACTATTGTTGCAGTTAAAGTATCAATGCCTTTTTTCTTTTATTTTTTTGCAATTCTAAGCATTTTATCTGCTGTATGCGTAATTAGTGTAAGAAATCCTGTGCATGCAGTATTATTTTTAATTTTCACCTTCGTTAACTCTGCAGTGCTTTTCATTCTCCTTGGAGCTGAATTCATTGCTATGATGGTGCTGATAGTATACATCGGTGCGGTTGCGGTGTTGTTTCTCTTTGTAGTTATGATGCTCGATGTTGACTACATAAGGTTGCGCCAGGGTTTTGCAAAGCATTTCACTCTTGGTGCTATGTTGTGTATTGTGTTTTTTTTGATTATCAGCTTTGTAATCCGCAGCTCAGCACCAAATATAAGCGATCTTATAAACTATAATACCAATAACGTGAAAGCTATCGGTAATTTGCTCTACACTGACTGCATGTACGCTTTTCATCTCTCTGGCATTCTGCTGCTTGTTGCAATTGTTGGTGCAATTGCTCTTACTTTGCAAGACAAGAAAAAAGGAGTTAAAAAACAGAATGTATTAAAGCAATTGACACAATCTTCATCTGTAAAATTGATTAAGGCTAAATTTGGAAAAGGAGTAGAATGGAAATAGGATTAAATCACTTTTTGATAGTTGCTGCTATTTTGTTCACTATTGGGGTGTGCGGTATTTTCATCAACCGTAAGAGCATAATCAACATACTGTTATCAATAGAAATATTATTGCTGGCAATTAATATCAATCTAGTTGCTTTTTCTGCCTTTATGAATGATATAGTTGGGCAAATTTT
>NZ_AWUH01000181.1:0-1711 GCF_000689175.1 Wolbachia endosymbiont of Glossina morsitans morsitans
ATCTAGGAATTAAAGTTACAAGTTCTATTAGTGGCATATTTGAGTCATCTGACGTTGTAATAGATTTTACAACTAAAGAATGTATGTTAGACTGCTTTAAAGCAGCTGTAAAATTTAAAACACCGCTGGTTAGTGGCACAACTGGAATAGAAGGTGTCGATTTGAAAGAATATGCTGCTGAAGTTCCAATATTATGGTCAGCAAATATGAGTGTTGGGGTTAATGTGTTGCTGAAATTGGTAAAAAAAGCTGCTGAGCTTTTAGGTAATGAATATGACGTTGAGATTTGGGAAATGCATCATAACTTAAAAAAGGATTCACCATCTGGAACAGCTATAGAACTTGGCAAAACAATTGCTAACGCTTCAAAAGTGGATTTTCAGTCCAATCAATATTTACATAGTGGTTCAAACATAAGGAAAAGGGGGGAATAGGTTTTGCAGTATCTCGTGGAGGTGGAGTAATAGGAGATCACAGCGTGATGTTTGTTAATTCTGATGAACGGATAGAACTAAACCACAAAGCAATTGATCGCACAACATTTGCTAGAGGAGCTGTTCAAGCAGCAGTATGGCTATACGAAAATAAAAGAGAAATTCCGGGGCTCTATTCAATGCAGGATGTGATATGAGCAATACACGTGCCTCTGTTAAAGATTTAAATCTCTGGTACGGCTCTAAGCAAGTTTTATTCGATATAAATTTGAATATTTATAAAAGAAAAGTTACTACTTTTATCGGACCATCCGGGTGCGGTAAATCAACATTTTTGCGTTGTTTTAATCGTATGAATGACTATGTACCAGGTTGCAAAACTGTTGGTGAATTAGATATCGATGGGCTGGGTGATATATATTCACGCGATATGGATGTTGTACTACTTAGAGCAAAAGTTGGTATGGTATTTCAAAAGCCAAATCCTTTTCCAAAATCAATATATGATAATGTTGCTTATGGGCCAAAATTGCATGGTATGGCGAAGGATAAGCAAAAATTGAATGAGATGGTGGAAAATAGTTTAACCAAGGTTGGTTTATGGGAAGAATTGAAGAACAGATTGCAAGATAGCGCACTCAATTTATCCGGTGGCCAACAACAGAGGCTATGCATCGCTCGCGCAATTGCAGTGAAGCCAACTATTTTATTAATGGATGAACCGTGCTCTGCTCTTGATCCAATGGCAACCAATGCAATCGAAAATCTTATACAAGAGCTGAAATTAAGATTTACTATAATTATGGTGACTCATTCAATGAAGCAAGCTAAAAAGTTATCTGATAGTGTAATTTTCTTTCATAATGGCAGAATTGTTGAGTCTGGAAGCACTCAAGAAATATTCGAAAATGCTCAATCTCCCTTAACAAAGGAGTATATCCTGGATCATTAAATTTCTGACCTCACCCAGGAAAAGTGGAGAGAAAGAAAAGAGTTTTTTTTGGTAAAATAAAATTTTGGAGGATTAGAAATGGTAAGAGAATATACAGCAGAATTCAAATTGGAAGCTGTTAAACTGGCAAATGAACAAAGAAAGGCAGGTCAAACAATTACAAAAACAGCAAAGGATTTAGGAATAAAGGGTGGTTTATTAGGAAAAATGGATAAAGAAACACAACGAAAAAAAGTACGGCAGCAGATGCATTTCCAGGTAGAGGTAACATGGCTCCTTACGACCGTAAAAGAAGGTTTGATTTACAAAGCAAGAGTAACAAGGG
>NZ_AWUH01000182.1:0-1606 GCF_000689175.1 Wolbachia endosymbiont of Glossina morsitans morsitans
CAAAAAAAGAGTTTTTCTGCCGTTGAACTCGTAGAGGCGCACATCAGTGCGGTTGAAAATGAGAAATTAAATGCATTTATAACAAAAACCCCAGAGATAGCAATGAAAGCTGCTAAAGCTGCAGATGAACATTTCTCTAGGCAAAAGGATGATTTAATCTCGCCGCTCATGGGTGTACCAGTTGGCATCAAAGATCTATTCTGTACAAAAGGAATAAAAACAACAGCATGCTCAAAAATGCTGGAAAATTTCGTTCCGACTTACGAATCTACGGTGTCTGACTTGCTTTTAAAAAGTGGAGCAGCCATGCTCGGTAAGCTTAATATGGATGAATTTGCTATGGGTTCTACGAACACAAATAGCTATTTTGGCCCTGTTGAAAATGTGTGGATTAGAAAAAGTGATGGGGAAAAAGTTGTTCCTGGTGGATCATCTGGTGGATCTGCAGCATCGGTTGCTGGATTTTTATGCGCTGGAGCGTTAGGGAGCGACACCGGTGGATCTGTACGCCAACCAGCAGCTTATTGTGGAGTAGTTGGAATAAAGCCAACTTATGGAAGATGCTCGCGTTTTGGTATGATTGCATTTGCGAGTTCTCTGGATCAAGCAGGAGTCATTACTCGTTCTGTCTCTGATTCAGCATTAATGCTGGAAGCAATTTGTGGCTATGATACAAAAGATTCAATATCGAGCGAAAGGCCAGTGCCTAAATTTTCTAGCTTTATAAATGGTGATGTCAAGGGTAAGTGTATTGGTATACCAAAAGAATATAGGATGGATGGAATTTCAGAGGAAATAGTTCATAATTGGGAAAGAGTTGCTTCCTATTTAAAAGAAAATGGCGCTGAAGTTGTTGACATTACTCTGCCACATACTAAATATGCAATACCAGTCTATTATTTAATCTGTTCTGCTGAAACTTCATCCAATCTTGCTTGTTACGATGGTGTGCGTTATGGATTAAGGGTTGATGCTGATACCCTTGAAGAAATGTATTCACTAACAAGAGCAGAAGGTTTTGGTAAAGAGGTGAAAAGAAGAATTTTAATTGGCGCTTATGCGCTTTCTTCAGGTCATTATAATGAATATTACGAAAAAGCGCAGTGCATTAGGGCATTAATCAGAAATGATTTTATAAAAGCGTTTGAAAAAATAGATTACATACTTGTGCCATCTGCTCCAACAGAAGCTTTTGGCTTAAATGAAAAGCCAGATCCGTTAATTATGTGCATCAATGATGTGTTTACTGTGCCGGCAAGTCTGGCAGGATTGCCTGCTATTTCTGTTCCTGTTGGGCTCTCCAATAAGGGTTTACCACTTGCCTTGCAAGTGATTGGAAATTATTATGATGAAGCTGGAATATTAAATGTGGCAAGTGTGATAGAGCAAAATTGCGGCAGAATAATTAGACCTCTTGCATAATCTTATTTTTTGATAGTAATTTTTGCATTAAAATTTGCTTACGCTCCTCAACGTACTCTATGGTTCCATTTTTAGATGAATAGCAAAAACAGGGTATATTAATCTGTTTACAAAATTTTCGTGTAACAGTTCACACTTAATTAAACAGACTGAATTCTGTAATTTTGGGATGTTGAAAAATTTA
>NZ_AWUH01000183.1:0-5554 GCF_000689175.1 Wolbachia endosymbiont of Glossina morsitans morsitans
CATTATGATTTGGAAGTAGATTTTATTTTTCGCTTGCAAAAAAGAAATTATAGTAAGCTATGGGAACGCTGGCGAATTAAATTTTGATTTTATATTAGAAAATGAAAAGCTAAAAAATAAAACGAAAGCTTTCATACAGAAAGCTTTTATACAGAAAGTAAGAGTTATAATGCTGACATTAGCCAACTGAGAAACAGAGTTTTTGACCGAGACTTTGGAGCAAAGCTTATGTGTTAAGGTGGCACATAGAGGAGTGCTATAAACGACTCAAAGTAGGAGCAGAGTTAGAGAATTTTTCTGGAGAGGCTGTATTACAAGAATTTTGGGCAAACTTGGTCATGTGCAATATATTATCGCTTCATATATGTGATGCACAAGGGCCTTGGAACCCAGATCAAATCACTGAGTATCGTTTAAATTTTTCAGTTTTATTTAGTGTAATGAGACAGAAACTCTATCAGGTACTTATTGCGCCAAAAAACTTTCAAGCCCTTTTTAAGTATACGCGCTAAAGTTAAAATCCAACCGGGACAGCCGCAATAAAGTAGATAAGCCTAAACGCCATCATGTCTTTAGGAGAGTTTGCTAATGAAAGTTCTTAAGTTGACGTCATTGACTGTTCCGATTCGTTATATGACATAAGAGCATCATATATTTCATGCAATGTATTTGAGATGTTTTTTTCCATATGTTGATTAATATGCCCATATATTGTCGTCTCTTCCGAACACTCTGTATCTTTATGTATATGATTTTGTTGCTTTAATTCTTCTCTATCTACAGTCTCTATTTGCTTTGACACTGGCATAACTATCCCATATTTTACATAACGAAATAAAAAAATTCTAACTGTAGTATGCTTATATAATCTACGAAGTCAATAGTTAAATTGAAAAGTTTCGGTTATAATTTACTTCATATAGAACATGCCCTTGAATTATGCTAAAAATCGCCATAGTAGGCCTACCAAATGCTGGAAAATCGACCCTATTCAACAGATTAGTAGGAAGAAAAGCAGCAGTAGTGAGTAACATTCCAGGAGTGACAAGGGATAGGCGAGAGGGAATGGGGAGAATTAGCGATTTGGAGTTTAAAGTTATAGATACAGGAGGATGGAACGACCAAACTAGTTTTTCACTGCAAGTTATTGAGCAAATAGAGTTTTATTTATCCAGTTCAAACATAATTTTCTTTCTTGTTGACGCAAAAGTGCAAAATGAGCGAAATAAAGAGTTTGCAAAGTGGCTGAAGAGAAAAATAAATAAACCTGTGATACTGATAGCAAATAAATGCGAGAGTCATAAATCCGAAAATGTTGATTATTTGCAGTTTTTTGATTTTCTTAGCCCGGTGTATATCTCTGCCGAGCATAATCTTGGCATGGTTGATCTTTATGATGCATTAGCTGGTGTTATTGAAAATTTTAACGAGAACACTGAGTTACCTAACAATGAACTGAGTAGACTGAGGATCGCGATCATCGGCCGTCCGAATGTTGGAAAATCAACTTTTTTAAATGGTTTACTTGCAGAAAACAGACTAATAACAAGTTCAGAGCCAGGTACCACACGTGATTCTGTGGATATTACATATGATCATGATGGAGAGTTAATTACTCTAATTGACACTGCCGGAATCCGCAGAAAGGCGAATGTTGTAGATGGCTTAGAATCAAGATTTGTTGAGAAAAGCATGGAATCAATCAAGCGCTCTCATGTGGTAGTTTTAATGCTAGACTCCCTAGTTGGTATTGAGCAGCAGGATTTATCAATTGGTGAAGCTGCAATTAAGGGAGGGAAAGGGATTATTGTTGTTTTAAATAAGTGGGATTTAATAGGTAAGGATGACAGAAGCAGGTTAATAAAATTTGTCAAACAACAGGAAGTAACCAGGTTATTCTTGGAAGTGCCAACTATAACAATTTCTGCGTTAAAAGGCATGCGCTGCGGTGATGTGATAGATAAGTGTCTTGAAGTGAGTGAATCCTTGAACAAGAAGATCAGCACTGCAAAACTGAATAAGTGGCTCATAAATGCTGTAGGAAAACATTCTCACCCTCTTGTAAAAGGCAAAGCAGTTAAAATGAAGTATATCGCTCAAATTGGTACTAAACCTCCAGCTTTTTCTTTGATATGTAACATACCTGAAAGTGTTGATGAAAGTTACAAACGCTATTTAATTAACGATCTCAGAAAAAATTTCTTTGCAGACGGTGTGCCAGTTAGATTGCTTTTGAAAAAAAATAAAAATCCCTATGTAAAATGAATACTCTGCTTTATGCTTTCAGGGATAATTTACTTAAAGTTATGTGTAATAATTCCAGAATTCCTGCAATCTTTCTGCTGTCGAGTGCCGCTGCTCTAATTTTTGCATATGTGCTAGAATATTTTTTCAACATGCTGCCATGCAAGTTATGTACATACGAGCGAATAGTTTACTATATCGCCGGATTACTTGCAGTAGCGTGCATGCTTAAAGACAACAAAATTCTAATCTATGCAATGTTTTGCAGCTACCTCATAGGTGCAGTAATATCTTTTTATCATGTAGGTCTTGAACTCCACTTATTTCATGATGTTTTAGGTTGTACAGAGCAAGCAAGTGGTAACGTTAGTATAGAAGAGCTCAGAAATAATCTACTAAATCCTAATTACTCTCCATCTTGTGACAGACCTCATTACGTTCTAGGTGTTTCCTTAGCAACATGGAATCTAATTTATCTCATAGTAGCTCTGTTCGTATCAGGTAAGGTGTATTGTGGAGAAAGAAAGAAATCTAAATAATTTAAGGTACAGCAACAATCAGTTCTTACAACAGGCAATTAGAGTAGATCACGCTGGAGAATATGGAGCTATTTGCATTTATTCTGGTCAAAAATTTATTCTTAAGAAATCTTCTATAATCAATGAAATAATTGAAATGGAAGAGCAAGAAAAAAAGCATTTTCACTATTTTAATGAGAAAATCAAAGAGCAAAAAGTTCGTCCTACTGTTTTGTTGCCTGTTTGGCGTGTTTTAGGAGTGTCGCTTGGCGTTGCAACTGCCATTATGGGCAAAAAAGCTGCTATGGCTTGCACTGCTGCAGTTGAAGAAGTTATCGGGGAGCACTACAAAGAGCAAGTTTCACATTTAGAAGATGGGGAATTAAGAGAAACTATAAGTAAATTTCGCGACGAGGAGTTAGAGCACAAAGATATTGCAATTCAGCACAATGCTGAAAGCGCATTTGGCTACAACATTTTATCATCATTCATAAAAACAGGCTGCAAAACTGCTATTTACTTGTCTAAGTTAATTTAACTAAGCAGCTTTCTTAAAGTGTTTTAAATGTTCTGATAACAACAGAAACCAGGAAGGAATTCAAGTGTAACAATTATTTTATAACTATATTTACATATCACCATTATTAATAAATAATTAGTATTTGTAAATTAAATACATCTAAAGTATAGACTGCAAAGGAGGCAAAAGTGCGTTTTAATTTAGAAGAGGGAAATGCTCTTATGTAATACCTGCCACAGGTTCACAACTGTACGAACATTCATTTTTGAAGGTAAATTGCACAGCAAATGGTGTCATTCCAGTCTGGAATCCAGAAATTTTGCTTATAACTGAGCTGATAAGCTAAAGGTAATTGTCTTACACTAAAACAAACGTTTTTAATTAAGTTGCATAGAACCAGTGTCTGGGCACTGGGATGACACCCCACTGGTGGTCCAAACTACAACGTTCGTACAGTTGTGGATTCCAGACTGGGATGACACCCTACTGATGGGCCCAAATCACAATGTTCGTACAGTTGTGGGTCAGGCTATAGGATGACAGAAGTTGACTTTATTAGCTATAGGTGGTATGACACTTAGTCAATTAAATAAGCAGATGATCTTAGCTACAAAAGTATTTTTTACCTCATTTGTTTTTGGATTTATTCTTTTTCCCTATTTTATAAAGCTTCTAAAAAAAATAAGTAAAGATGGGCAGCCAATTAGATCATGTGGACCAGAAAGTCATTTAATAACAAAAAAGAATGTACCACCTATGGGCGGAATAATAATACTGATTTCTTCTTTATTACCAATTTTACTCTGGGCTCAGTTAACACCAGAAATTTTGCTGCTGATATTGATAACTCTATTTTTTGCTCTACTTGGATTTATTGATGACTATTTAAAGTTAAAGGCAAATCACCATCGAGGTTTAAGTGCAAAAGCCAAAATACTTATTCAGTTTATTGTAGCTCTGGTTAGTATGTCTATACTTAAGCTAAACTCTGCTGAAGGTTTTACAAAAATGTTCCTATTTAAAGGAGTAATAATCGATTTTGGCTATCTATATGTCCCATTCGCTACATTTGTAATTGTCGGCTCTTCTAATGCTGTGAATCTCACAGATGGTTTGGATGGCCTTGCTGCAACTCAAGTCATCACTTCCTTTGCTTTTTTGGGGCTAATTGCATACATAACTCAAGCAGATATGAATATTACTTTATTCTGCATTGCATTTATAGGAGCTATTCTAAGTTTCTTGTGGTTTAACATACATCCAGCAAAAATATTTATGGGTGATGTTGGTAGCTTATCGATAGGCGCAGCTTTAGGGTTAACTAGTGTCCTAATTAAAAGAGAAATGCTTTTTGCCGTTATTGGAATAATCTTTGTAATAGAGACTCTATCTGTGATTATTCAGATATCATATTTTAAATATACAAAGTTTAAATATGGAGAAGGAAAAAGAGTTTTTCTTATGGCACCAATACATCATCACTTTGAGAAGAAGGGATGGTCAGAAA
Source organism: Wolbachia endosymbiont of Glossina morsitans morsitans (assembly GCF_000689175.1). NCBI lineage: Bacteria > Pseudomonadati > Pseudomonadota > Alphaproteobacteria > Rickettsiales > Anaplasmataceae > Wolbachia > Wolbachia endosymbiont of Glossina morsitans morsitans. The sequence goes on from NZ_AWUH01000183.1 coordinate 4,790, forward strand.
ATGCAATCGTTATGAAATTTTGGATAATTTCTATTATCTGTTCAGTTTTTACTATAACTTTCTTATTATAAAAACCTATGAAATACCCAGACTTTACATTAGAAAATAAATTATCAGGAGTGATAGCAGGAGTGGATGAAGTTGGAAGAGGTCCGCTAGCTGGTCCAGTAATATCCGCAGCCGTAGTGTTTATTGATAGAAATACAATTATCGATGGAATCAGCGACTCGAAAAAGTTGACTCCTCAATGTAGGCAAGTCCTATATGAAAAAATAACATCCGTTGCAAAATTTGGTATAGGAATGGCAAGCGTAGAAGAAATAAATTCATACAATATCTTGCAAGCAACAAAACTTTCAATGAAACGTGCGTTGATAGACTTGGACCTAGAATTATATTATGTGCTAGTTGATGGTAATCAACCACCTGAAGTGAAATGGCAAGTGAAATCCATAGTAAATGGTGATAATTTGAGTACATCAATTGCAGCAGCTTCAATCGTTGCAAAAGTTACGAGAGATCGGCTTATGCAAGAATTGCACAATAAGCATCCTGAATATAATTGGTATAAAAATAAAGGATATGGAACAAAAGAGCAACTTAACGCTATTGGCCTTTATGGAATTACAGAACATCATAGAAAAAATTTTGCACGCATATCTCGGGCATTATAGCCTTTAATCACTCACCCTTTTTTGAAAGGTATGTTTTCATTAAATAGGCAAACTGTACTCGATCCATTCCTTAAGGTAAACACTGAACTCA
>NZ_AWUH01000183.1:5564-7505 GCF_000689175.1 Wolbachia endosymbiont of Glossina morsitans morsitans
ATCAATAATTTCTGATGCGCCTAAAATCAGCAATTATTATACGAAAGAGTCCTCAGATTTCTTTGAACAAATACTAAATGGATTAACAATTCTTGATATACCTTATACCGTAAACAATAAACTAGTTCGAGGCTTGGATTATTATTGCCACACAGTGTTTGATTTTGTTACAGAGGATTTAGGTGCACAAGGGGCAGTTTTTGCCGGTGGAAGATACGATAATTTAGTATCTTCAGTAGGTGGAAAACACACTCCAGCAATAGGATTTGCAGGGGGGATTGAGCGCATAATGGAGTTAATCAATTATTCTCCGAAAGAAGAGCGACCTATTTACCTAATTCCGATCGGCAGAGAGGCTGAAGAATATGCTCTAACACTTGCGAATGAATTGCGCAGAAATAGTTTATATGTAAGTTACGAACACAGTGGGACAGTTAAAAATCGCATGAAGAAAGCAAGTCAAGCAAATGCTAAAATTGCATTGATCTTTGGGAATGATGAGTTAAACAACAATACTGTTAAAGTAAAAAATATGGATACAGGTGAAGAAAAAATAATCGCTCACGATAACATAATGGAAAATATCTAGTTAGGAGCAATGCAAATGTTTTTTTCAGTCAGCTATAGAAGAAAATTCGTCTGCGTAAGAATTTTTCATAGCATTCAATGTATCATAATCTGTAAAATCTAATTTTACCGGTGTAATAGTAATAAATCCTTCTTTTATTTTATTTACACTACCACTGCCTGAGTGTTCTCGAGACCAATTTAAGCTAAAAGAGCCATTCGAATTTTCAGTAAAAGTTAAATCCCCATCAATGTTATATTCACCTTGTTCAGCAAATTCTACTCCTTTTACTTTTTCCGTAGGAAAATTTACACTCATCACTATGTTTTTAGGCCAACCAACCTTAACTAGCTTGGCAATAACCTTTGGTGCAAAAACCTTTGTATTGTGCCTGTCTATTTTATTATGATAAACTTGGCTTAGCGCAATAGAAGGTATAGACCTTGCAGCACCTTCCATTACCGCACCAATTGTTCCTAAATAACAAATATCGTCCCCGACATTTGATCCAATATTTACTCCGGACAATATTAAGTCTGGTTTTTTATTCATAACTTTATTTAGCGCAATGTGTCATTACACAATCTGCAGGAGTACCAGACACACTAAATTCCCTTTCACTATGTTGGTTTATTCCAATAGATTGTTTCACTGGATGATCAAGAGATCTTGCAGCCCCGCTTCTATAAGTATCTGGTGCCACCATCCATATTTCTGACGCAAAATTCCGTGCAATCTCTTTGAGTAATTTTATTCCTTCACTTCCAAAGCCATCATCATTTGTTATCAATATTATCATATACAATACTCAGCTATACAGTTCCAAATTATGTAAATCATTGGCTGTAAATAAACTCATGAGGCTTTAGGTTTCTTCGCATAATTGTGAACTGTAACAAGCAACCTGCTGTAAATCAATAGATTTCTTGCACAGGCCATAACTGTCATTACAATAGAAACGAAAAAACTTGCTTGACAAACTCCGCCAGCCCCCTTATCATAAACACTGAAGCTGTTTATTTATCTTCTCTGTACAGATTAAATGACAAAAAAACTCACGTATCTGGCGTGTCATGTTTAATTTTTTGCACTATGTGCACCTTATGTCTTTATCAAACTTCTACCTACATAAGCTGAAACGCGCTTATAAAGCGTTTAAAACAGAAAAAAACGCCAACTTAAAAAACGGATAGTGAATAACTAGCTACCCTAGGGTTTCTTTTGCCTTTTTTTTCTGTTTAGTAAATTTCTTAAACATTTATAGCTAAGGTTAGTTGCATTTAAAAGCAGCTGAGTCGCGGTTATTAAGCGTTTAGAATAAAAAAACGCCATACTTGAAAGTATAGCTCTTTTTACAATAATCCGAACAGACC
>NZ_AWUH01000184.1:0-1121 GCF_000689175.1 Wolbachia endosymbiont of Glossina morsitans morsitans
CGCCGGAATCCACCTAATTATAATTTCTCCTCTTTTGTTTTGTAATACTTGTGGTATTAGGGCTGACTTTTCCATCAGCATATGTGCAAACTGTGAAATCATATGCATGAAGCGAAGTTCAGGATTAAGCCTGTGAAGTAACGAATTAGGAATGTCGTTTAAAAATCGCGCTATATCTTTCAATACATTTCTACTTAGCATAAATACATTAGTTGTACCATTGCTCACTTGAGTAAGGTAATGCTGATCATCAATGAATAGTTGAAATGTTTGCCAATTCTCAATATTTCCCCATCTTTTAATAAATAGCTCCTCTTCTGATAGTTCCTTCTTAGAAGCTGGATAGTACACTAACTTTCCTGCAGGATACTTTTGCCAGTGCTTATAAGCTATCTGTAAAATATTATGGAAGTTTTTTTCAAAAAAAAGTGGATTATCTGTTAAAATACTACTGATACAATCAAAAAGGTTAGGAATAGTTGATAAATCAATATCATTTAAAATTGCTTGGTTATGTATTCTAATTTTAGAACATGCCTTAAATATATCATCTATCTTTAAAATGTTTTGAGCATTTTCTAATTTTCCATTCCCAAAATCATCGATAAGTGCTGACAAATTACAATTATGAATATTAAAAATCATGAAGGGGTTTTTATCAATTTCTGCAGCAATAAGATAAATTACAGCAGCAATGTGTTTACAAGGCATAGCCCAATCAGGACAGTTGCAATTTGCATTCATCTCTTCCCAATTTGAAGGAAATAATTTAATCCCAAGATCATTAAGCTTATCAAAACAAGCTGGTTGGTAATTGCCTATTTATTAATTTAGATAGTATAGAAGGTGAAGTTTCAATAATTTGACGAATGGTCTGTTGTTCTGATGAGCTTAATTCATTGAGTATAATTTTGACTTTATATGGTTGAGGTTTTGAACCACGATATGGGTAAGATCCTGAGCTATGAACTTTAGCTGTAACTATGTGACCATTAATTTTAATACCAAAAGCTCGACCAGTATTAGCACAAGTTCTGCCACGTGGAAGACGGTTATCATAATCAATTCTATTGAAGCACTGAAGCCATTTCTCTCCCCACCATGTTCTTCCATAGATAGTC
>NZ_AWUH01000185.1:0-928 GCF_000689175.1 Wolbachia endosymbiont of Glossina morsitans morsitans
CTCGTTATAGGCAATATCTACGCCTTTCTCTATAGCTTCTCTCCTACCTCCTATCTCCAGTGCATCAGGGCAATGTAGCAAAATATCGTGGCGAATTTTTGCCGGATCTTCATCACGCGGATTATCATCTGTAATTATTACTTTATCTGCATACATTTGTGCTATTTTGCCCATTTCTGAACGTTTCGTCTGATCGCGATTTCCACCGCATCCAAAAACTAGAATTATTTTTTTGTTGATATGCCATTTTAAAGACAATAGGGCTTGTTTAAGCGCACTTGGAGTATGAGCGTAATCCACGAATGCAAAAGGTTTCACTTTTTCCATTCTTCCTGGTGGAGAAATGAGTTTTTCTACGCATATTTCTCTGTAATTTAATCCAGATATACCGATTGCACATAGCAGATTATATGCTTGAAATTTTCCTAAAACTGGGAAAAATGTATTGTAAATTTGGTTATCAATTTTTACTGTAAGATGTTGACCATTAGGGGTTGGTGTTTGCTCTAATAAAGTAATATCAGAGCCTTTTTTTCCATAAGTCACAACTTTATTACTGTGTTTTTCAGCTATTTTAAGCAATGCGCCGTATTCATCTATATCCGCATTTAAAATCGCTGTTTTTCCTTCTGGTAATACTTCGTAAAATAACCTTTTTTAGTTTCTAAATATCCACCAAGACTTTTATGGTAATCTAAATGATCTTGCGAGAAATTAGTAAAAGCTGCAGCACTCAACTTTAATCCATGGATTCTGTATTGATCAATCCCATGACTTGATGATTCCAACACTAAGTGTTCTACACTTATACCACGCAATGTTGCGTAAAGGTCTTCTGCACCTGGAGTGGTAAGGCTGTTGCTATTACCTTTTCTGCCATTATTGATGCATGTTCCAAGTGTTCCAATAGACGCAGCATTATAGCCAG
>NZ_AWUH01000186.1:0-2824 GCF_000689175.1 Wolbachia endosymbiont of Glossina morsitans morsitans
GATTATCTTTATTTGCCGCTTTCCCGAACGGATGCTCTACAGTTATTTCCTCATTAATAGAGCGAGGTGCACCGGAACCAGGTACAACAATATTCTCGTGCGATTGCGTATCCTTCTTTTCCTCACATGGTGTTTGCTTAATGAAATGTGCTGCCAAAACTTTATGTAAAGCTTTACCTTTTATAAGCACAGCCTCGTTTTGCTTAGCTAACTTTAAAATTTTCTTTGGTTCAACATCTTTACCGTCAATAGTTGATTTTTTAATACTAACTTGACCTAAATTTATATTTAGAACAACAGTACAGTTAAGGTCTTTTCCAGATTCATCTTTTGCACCCCAACTAATTTCGATGTCACATATTGCAAATTTTGTAAAGGAGCAGTTCCTCTGTTGTTTCTCATTCTTCTCAATTGTTACTATTCTTTCACCATTGCTGTATATTTTTGCTCTTTTTACCTCGCTTTTCTCCTCTTCCATTCTTTTAGTTTTTTCAGTGAAAAGACGACTGGTTTCTAAACTTTGTTCAGGTTTAGTAATGTTGATATTAAGATGGTCATAATGATTAAGAAGACGGTTTGCATATGGACATGGCACATAACACCCATCAAAGAAAGCAATTGCACTACCAATTTTTAGAAATTCTTGTCCATCGCTCATTCCTTGACCAATTCGAATAAGATATCTACCCAACCTCTTTTTGAAATTTTCTTTTAACTCCTCCTGATCTTTAGAAGTAAGCTTCTTATCCAATACACCCATTATTTCTTTTCGCTTACTCAATACCACATAATTGAAAAGGAAAATATCATCCTCTCGATAATAATTTGCTATCTTGTCAAATGGATCTGCCGGCCAACCGTTATTATAATTTACGGAATCAGAAGAATCTTCACACTTATTATCCTTAAAATCGAAATTCAATCTTTCGAAATCTGATAATACTTTTTCTGCCCTATCTTCAAAAGACCGAAGTCCATCTTGAAGTTCTTTTCCATAACTCATTCCTTTGTCAATTTGAAGAACATATTGACCATATTTCTTTCTAAACTCCTCCTGTTCTTCGAGGAGAGGGAGATTCCTATCTAATATATCGATTATTTCTTTCCGCTTATTCAATATCACGTAATTAAAGAGGGAACTCTTCCCCTTCTTTTCATAATCGTCTGCTATTTTGTCAAAACACTTATTATCCTTAAACTCCAATTCCTCAAAATCTGAGAGCACACTTTGTACCTGAGTCTCATCGAATTGAAGATTTGCTTGAGGAGATAGAAGAGTCAACTTTTCTTCACTTTCCTTGGTACTCGAATTTTTGTACAAACCATTAAATAGATTTATAATACTAGTAAACATTTCACACCTCTATTGTTATAAGTAAGCTTGATTATATCTTAATGCTAAATGTTGTAAAGCTAAAATTAGAAACTAAAAAAGCTAACATAAGTTCTGCATTGTTTGCAGCTTTATCAGCCTATTAGGCACAAGTTCTCCGCTTGTTACTCCAGTTGCAATGAACACTGATTCACCTCTTGCCATATCTTTTACGGCGTAGACTTTTTCTGGGTCATCAATATTTAAATTTTTTGCTCTTTCTCTTAACTGATCCGTATCAAGTACTAATCTTCCTTCCATCTGTCCGTCGATAGAGCTTAGCGCTACAGCCGCAAGCACTCCCTCTGGTGCTCCTCCTATACCGATATACATATCATGATTGCCATTTACTAGTGAAACTATGGCCGCAACATCACCATCATCTATTAGTTTAATTTTTGCTCCTAATTTCCTGATTTTTTCTATTAATTCACCATGCCTTTCACGTTTAAGTACAGTTACCACGAGATCATTCACTTTGCATATTTTTGCCTTGGCTAAATTGTCTAGATTCTTTTCAATGCTATTTTTTAGTGAGACTACACCCTCTGGAAGATTTTTTCCTACTACTATCTTTTCCATATAAACATCAGGTGCATGTAAAAAATTACCTTTTTTCGTTGCAGCAAGAACGGACATTGCCCCTGATTTGTAATGAGCACAAATCGTAGTGCCTTCAAGTGGGTCAACAGCAATGTCAATCTCAGGACCATTTCCAGTGCCAACCTTCTCGCCAATATATAGCATCGGCGCTTCATCTCTCTCACCTTCACCAATTACGATAGTACCATTTATTTCCATTGAATTTAATACTGTACGCATTGCATCAACTGCAACCTGATCAGCCTTTTTTTCATCGCCGAAGCCTGCTAGTTTATATGCAGCAAGCGCCGCAGCTTCGGTCACTTTAACTATTTTGTAGGCTAAATCTTCCATCATTTGCTTTAAGAACTATATTCAATATATATCATGCTGCTTGAAACTGCAATATGCCTTGACTGGTTGTGGGAAAGTTGCTATAATAAACTAAAATATAGTAGTAGGGTTAGTTATGATATATAGTAATGATGATATTAGAGAGTTATATCTAAATATAAATGAGACTGTAAAACAGAAGCCTCAAGCAAGTCTTGAAGAATTAAGTAAAGAGCTAAATGCAAGAATTGATCTAAAGCAAAAATTTCATAATGGCTGTGTGTTGGGAGATTTACTATTAGCACTTACAATTGAAAAAAGTAATCTAGATTTTATAAAATTTCTCTTTAAAAATGAGCTAAAAATTATTAGTATCATTTCCCAACAAGAAGAAACATGCCATATTCCCAAAACTATAAATGGTCAATCTATATTAAATTGTGCTGTCCATTTTCGTAATACCGAAATTTTAGATCTACTCTTACAAAATGTTAACGCAGAACAATCAAAGCTAATACCTAAAAGCAAGCTGTACAA
>NZ_AWUH01000187.1:0-2113 GCF_000689175.1 Wolbachia endosymbiont of Glossina morsitans morsitans
CATTTCTCATAATAGTCCGAACAGGTCATAGGAAGGACAGAATCAACAGCACGACGAAAGGATTCGAATAGAGGAATGTTTTTCCTGGCTCTGTTTTTTATAGCAAACCAATGATGCTCAATTTTGTTGAAATCTGGAGAATAAGGCGGCAGATACAAACCATTTCTAATCCTCCAAAATTTTATTTTACCCGAAAAAACTCCTTTCTTTCTCTCCACTTTTTCTGGGTAAGGTCAGTCTGTCCAGGTTCCAAGATCGGTGTCAAAAATTGCTCAAACCATCCATTAAAAACATCCATATTACAGTGGCCTTCAAAGGTTAACGGAACAACTATCTTTCTTCCACTTAAGGCTGCAACCATACTGATTCGTTGAGTTTTCTTTCCAGATTTTAAGGCATAAAACCGCTGTCCTTTCTGGCAATATCCGTAGGGGTAGTCTTCGGTGTTATCAATGCCAGACTCATCTATATACACTAAGTTTTTAGGTTCTTTTGTCGCTATAATTTTCAAAAATTCAGCACGTTTTTCTTCGTTTCTTTCCTTGTATCCATATGTCTTTTTTTGCGCGTAAATCCAATTTTTTTAAGGGCTCGATAGATCGTTTGGATACTAACGTTGTTCCAAAGTTTATCCATTTCCGATAGAGTTCTCTAATTGCATGAAAGTCAATAATAATTTTTTGTATCATGAAAAATTGTCATAAGGTGCTACATCTGGAAATGCATTTGCCGCTGACTTTTTTTCGTTATATTTCTTCATCCATTTTCCTAATACACTATCCCTTATTCCTAGATCTCTTGCTACTTTTGCAACTGGTTGACCTACCTTTCTTTGTTCATTTGCCAGCTTAACAGCTTCCAATTTGAATTCTGCCGTATATTCTCTTGCCATTTCTAATCCTCCAAAATTTTATTTTACCCGAAAAAACTCCTTTCTTTCTCTCCACTTTTTCTGGGTAAGGTCAGTCTGTCCAGGTTCCAAGATCGGTGTCAAAAATTGCTCAAACCATCCATTAAAAACATCCATATTACAGTGGCCTTCAAAGGTTAACGGAACAACTATCTTTCTTCCACTTAAGGCTGCAACCATACTGATTCGTTGAGTTTTCTTTCCAGATTTTAAGGCATAAAACCGCTGTCCTTTCTGGCAATATCCGTAGGGGTAGTCTTCGGTGTTATCAATGCCAGACTCATCTATATACACTAAGTTTTTAGGTTCTTTTGTCGCTATAATTTTCAAAAATTCAGCACGTTTTTCTTCGTTTCTTTCCTTGTATCCATATGTCTTTTTTTGCGCGTAAATCCAATTTTTTTAAGGGCTCGATAGATCGTTTGGATACTAACGTTGTTCCAAAGTTTAGCCATTTCCGGTAGAGTTCTCTAATTGCATGAAAGTCAATAATAATTTTTTGTATCATGAAAAATATTTTTTGATATAAAATTCAGCTCTAATGCAACCTTTTATTTACTATTGTATTATCTTATTCAATCAAAAGGGGTTTTATTGGCAATAAAAACACCAGCACTAAATTTCTAATTAATCTCTTTTAAATTATGCAGCCAATGAATATGTGAATAAGTACGCTACACAAACTTAAAGTGCTTATTCACATATTCATTAGGCTTATAAAAATTAAAGTGTCATACTTTCGTCATCACCCTAATGATTTTACATTAGTTAAATTAGTATGCTTCCATGGTCCTCTCCGCGGTCTAACATGGCCAAAATTTTAATTTGCCAAGCCGCACTATACAACAATCCGCCTTCACCTGCCGTAAATGTCTTTCACGAAGTCTATGCTTCAACCTAAATTCTTGCTTATCCCTTCTATCGGCATTACTATCTTTACTTTCAGTAAAATTATTGTTTTATACTCCTTTAGCGTTTATTGATAACAAAATTCTGTTTTGTTAACCAACATCCTATGCATAATTACAGATAATTTTCTTGCTACAGCAATAATTGCTTTCTTCATACCCTTCTTTTTTGCAAGCTTTAATCCCCAGCTTCTTAATTTAAATGTCCTTTTACATTTTACCAGTAAGACTTGTGCAGCTTCATTCAACATATTCCTACATTCCACTGGCCCCATTTTTGATATACTTCCGTGTC
>NZ_AWUH01000188.1:0-2607 GCF_000689175.1 Wolbachia endosymbiont of Glossina morsitans morsitans
GTTGAAATAGCTCAACTGGATTCCAGCGTCACGCGCTGGAATGACACCTTTGCGTTTGCATAGCTGTACGAACATTGTGATTTGAGAGCAATCTCCACAAGGGAGGATGTCATTCCAGTGCCCAGACACTGGAATCCAGAAAAAAGAATGGTGTCATCCAAGTAGCTGACACTGGGATCCAGAAGACTTAATTTCAACCAAATAATAAAGGCTGGATCCCAGTGCTTGGCACTGGAATGACAGCAATCCTACGTCATACCGCGATTCATTCGTGGTATCTCGGCCGCTAACAAGTAGCGGGATGACGGTTATCGTTTAGCTACAAACATTAAGAAATTTACCAAACGAAAAAAAAGGCAAAAGAAGCCACGTGGTTGGCTAATTACTTACATTATACTTTCAAGTATGGCGTTTTTTTATTCTAAACACTTAATAACCGCGATTCAGTTGCTTTTAAACCGCAACTAATCTAAATTATAAACGTTAAGAAATTTACTAAACAGAAAAAAAGGCAAAAGAAACGCTAAGGTAGCTAGTTATTCACTATCCATTTTTTAAGTTGGCGTTTTTTTATGTTTTAAACGCTTTATAAGCGCGCTTCAGCTTATGTAGGTAGAAATTTTATAAGACATAAGGTGCACATAGTGCAAAAAATTAAACATGATACGCCAGATACGTGAGTTTTTTTGTCATTTAATCTGTACAGAGAAGATAAATAAATAGCTTCAATTTCATGATAAGAGGGCTGGCGAAGCTTGTCAAGTAATCTTTTGCATTTAACCCGTTTCTATGGGTAAAACAATCTGCATACCACTCAGCTAACATGAGTTTTGTTTTGACTTTTTGTGCTAATTTTGCAGAATATTAAGATTATCATTTAAATAAAATACATGACGAAAGAGGATTGGGAAGCAGTAATTGGGCTTGAGGTGCACGCTCAAGTTTCTTCTAATACGAAGCTATTTTCTAGCTCATCAACGGAGTTTGGTGCTGAGCATAACACTCAAGTTTCTCTAGTTGATGCGGCAATGCCAGGTACGCTGCCAATACTAAATTATTACTGCATAGAGCAAGCAATACGCACCGGTCTTGCACTTTCTGCAGAAATTAATAAGTATTCTTACTTTGATCGGAAAAATTATTTTTATCCTGATTTACCGCAAGGGTACCAGATAACCCAGTTTTTTGAGCCAATAGTTAAAAATGGTAGAGTATTTATCAACAATAATGAAAAAGAAATAAGAATCGCGAGAATTCATTTAGAGCAAGATGCAGGAAAGAGCGTTCACGAGGAAAGCAAAACTTATGTAGATTTAAATCGTGCAGGGGTTGCTTTAATGGAAATTGTTTCAGAACCAGATCTCCGTTCATCTGCGGAAGCTGCAGAATGCATGAAAAAATTGAGGCAGATTTTGCGTTACATTGGTTCGTGTGATGGTGATATGGAAAAGGGATCACTTCGTTGTGATGCAAATGTTTCTGTCCGCCTAAAAGGCAGTAGTATATTTGGCACCCGCTGTGAAATAAAAAATCTGAACTCGATACGTTATATTGTGCAAGCTATAGACTATGAAATACAAAGACAAATTGAAATTTTAGAAAGTGGGGAAGAAATAAGTCAAGATACCTTATTGTTTGATGTTGCTTTGGGAAAAACAAAAGTGATGAGAAGCAAAGAGGATGCAAGCGACTATAGATACTTCCCTGAGCCTGATTTATTACCTGTTGAGGTAAGCCAGGATAAAATCGATTCTATTAAATCATCTTTGCGAGTTACCCGAGATCAAAAAAAGCTGCGATACGTTGAGGAATTGGGTATCAATGAATACGATGCAAACGTCATTACCTCCGATAAGGCGATTGCTGATTACTTTGAGGAATTGATAAAAAAACACGATTCAAAGCTTGCAGTCATCTGGTTAACTGTAGAGCTTTTTGGTCGTTTAAATAAAGCAGGTATTGATATTGTGAGCTCCCCAATCAAAGCAAATGCCTTGTCGGAGCTCTTAGATTTTATCGTTGATGGAACAATCTCTGCTAAACTTGGCAAACAAGTATTCGATAGTATGTTTGAAACTGGCAAACCTGCATCTTTAATTATAGAAGAGCAGGACCTAAAGCAAATAACCGATAGAGGTAAAATAGCAGAAGTTATCGACAAAATCATCAATAACAACCAAGATAAAGTTCAAGAATACACAAGCGGTAAAACAAAGTTATACGGATTCTTTGTTGGCGAAGTTATGAAATCCACTAAGGGAAAAGCCAGCCCCGATGTGGTGAATTCAATTTTGAGTGAGAGATTAAGTAACTAGTCACATTTTTTTATTTACATAACAGCACATCTCGTAGATATTCTCAGATTTACGCTACGATATCTTTAATCTCATGACATATAATTTTATTATTTTTTTACCATTTGTCGGCACCATCTTTAAAATTATGTGAGGTTGAGGATGCCTGTAAGATTATCCTGCTCGGCGGTTGAGCGCACCTTTCATGGTATTATAGCCTTTCTTATAATAGTCCGAATGCGATAAGATATGTGTTTATGGCTATAGCAGGCCAGTAGCATATTACGGTCTGTTCGGATTATTGTAAAAAGAG
>NZ_AWUH01000189.1:0-723 GCF_000689175.1 Wolbachia endosymbiont of Glossina morsitans morsitans
TATTAGAAGGTGATACTGGAAGTGGAGAAGTATGGGAAAAACTTTCAGAGCTTTTGAATCATCATTTTATCGGTGAAAATGGGCTTGAATACATGATAGGTATGATGGCGGTTGATGCTGGGTATACAACACAAGAGGTATACAATTGGGTAAGAAGTCATCAAGGCTCTGGAAGAGTAATGGCAGTAAAAGGGGCAAACAAAGCGCTAGTGCCGCTTAACAGCTCAAGTAGAGTAGATGTAACAGTTAGCGGACAAAAGCTAAAGAGAGGAATGGAGCTGTGGCCAGTTGGGGTATCGATATTGAAGTCCGAGCTTTTCCAATTACTTAATGTTTTAACAGAAGGGGCGCCGGGGTATTGTCATTTTCCCGAATATCCACCTGAATATTTTAAGCAACTTACTGCAGAACAACTAATTACCAAGGTAGTAAAAGGGTATACCAAACAAGAATGGCAAAAGATAAGAGATCGAAATGAAGTACTAGATTACAGAGTTTACGCAAGAGCAGCGTCTATTGCCCTGGGGATTGATCGTTGGTCAGAGAGTAAATGGGAAAGTTTAGTAGGTGAAAAAACTAAAAAGTCAAAAAAGAGTGAGAAGAAGTCAACGGTTGAATGAGAAAAGTTGATGTACAACCAAGAATATTTAACTCAAGTAGAAGAAGCGATAAAGAAGCTACAGAGCGGGGAAAGAGTAGTATCCATTGCGTACGGTGATCACG
>NZ_AWUH01000190.1:0-3902 GCF_000689175.1 Wolbachia endosymbiont of Glossina morsitans morsitans
GCAGACATATAATTCATGCGCGAATCGCGATCTATATATCTAACAGGTTTTACCGGTTTATCTTTATACATTTTTTGCTCAGCTTTCTTACGCTGAGTAGGGTTATTTTTACTAGCTGTCTTTGCTTTCCCACCTGCTGCCATATAAACTCCTAAAAACTTTTCATTCTATTTTAACACTTAAGTATATAGCGTCAATATTTAATAACTTTAAAATTTCAATAGATCTCTTATACTTTTGCAGGTAGATATGTTGAAGCTCAAGAAGATAAATGGGCAGGTGCAATTTGGAATGATAAGTCCCTATGCAATAAATCAAATATTAAGCCGCCAGTTTATACATTTGGAATGAAATATTTAGGTAAGGATGGGGAAGTGAAAGTCAAATGCCCAAATGGATACGCACATAACCTTCATGCCGATAATTTCCGCAACTAAGGTGTTTAAGGAATTAGGAAAAGATGGAATGTGTCTCTATGAAATGGAAGATGACGATTATCAATCAGTGTTTGTAAGAAAGAATGATGCTATACTCACGTTCTATCCTGACTTAACACCAAAATGTGATGATAAGAGTACTTATTGTAGTTGCGGTAAATCTTCATTTCAAAACCAATAGGATGAACAAATTATAAAAATGCTATAGGGTGTAGCAAATCCAAATGAGTTAAAATTTTGATTAAAGGGTTTTGTGAATAATAATGAAGAAGGGCATTATTCGTCTAATAAAAGCAATTCAATAAAGGATTTCAGCAAGCAATTCAATGAAGGAATAAAATCAGCTTTTATATCAGAAATTGCGTTCAGACAGGAGTTACTGCTTTTTATAGTATGTGTCTCAATTTTGTTTGTTTTGGATGTAAGTAATCTAGAACGTGCAGTAATGATAAGCAGTCTATTCCTGGTATTAATTGTGGAAATTGTTAACACTGCTTTTGAAACGACAATTGGGCGTATTTCCAGTGAACAACAACTAGGTAGTGCAGCAGTTTTTCTTTCATTAATTAACTTCCTGATAACATGGATGATAATATTGACAGGTTAATACGAATGTTATTAAGATATGTTGTCAAACTCACCAATTAAAGTTTTTATATCTTGCGGTAAATCAGAGACAAATTCCATGTATTCCTTACTTTTTGGGTGGTATAAGCCCAGTGTATAAGCATGTAGTGCTTGTCTATTGAAATTACGAATGAAACTAGAGTTTTTAGCATATTTTGTGCTTTTACTACCATTTTTTCCATAAACTTGATCACCAACTATGGAATGTCCTATGTGACTCATGTGGACTCGAATTTGGTGTGTTCTGTCTGTCTCTAAAGTGCATTTAACGAGGCTTATAAGAGTCCTATAACTTTTTGCACTAAATAGTGAGTGATTGCTAATTTGCCTGTGATTTTTGTTATACACATCATTTCTTTATTACTGCGTTTTTAGCATATTTTGTGCTTTTACTACTATTTTTTCCATAAACTTGATCACCAACTATGGAATGTCCTATGTGACTCATGTGGACTCGAATTTGGTGTGTTCTGCCTGTCTCTAAAGTGCATTTAACGAGGCTTAAGAGTCCTACAACTTTTTGCACAGTGATTGCTAACTTGCCTGTGATTTTTGTTATACACATCATTTCTTTATTACTGCGTTTGGGAGCAATGTTACTTTTTATCGTGCCTTGCTGAGAAGATAATGTTCCCCAAACTACTGCTAAGTATTCCCGCTTTATTTTGCGATTCGATAACAATTCAGACAAAAAACTATGGGCTGCTTCATTTTTTGCAATTACCATTAGCCCACTAGTATCTTTATCGAGTCTATGAACAATTCCTGGTCTTACATTAAGGTGAGCGATAACTGCGTTCAAAAGCGTATCATTGTTTGTCCCAGCACCTGGGTGCACTGTTAATCCACTTTGTTTACTCAGAACTATAATGTCCTCATCTTCATAGACGATATCAAGTTTTATGTCATAATTAGGCTCAATTGATGTGGATATGTCAGGTTGAACGAGATGTACTACATACTCTTCACCTGGTTTTACTATGTGATCATTATTAATTATCGGTATGCCAAGTAATTTCACCTGCCCATTTTGTATCAATCTTTGAGCTTTACTGCGTGATATGTTGCATTTTTCAGCTATATAGGTGTCTAACCTTAATTTCTCTTTATCATTATTAACACTTAAGGTTATTATTGAGTGATCTATAGTGATTTACCCCGCGCCATTTCCCATGCTGCTTGAACATTTGGGTCTGTAAACATTGTTGCACTAGACTCAATTTGCAGATCACCTTGTTTTTAATATGGCAAATTGTTTGAGAGCCATCTTTCCAGTAGATTGTAACTTTATTATCAAAATCTCGTAATGTTGCCTCAACCTTTTTTTCTTTATTATCTTTTTCTTCCAGCTTAATAGATTCTAATAAATAATATAGAAAGTCACTTGGTTTGCCGTTGATTTTTTCTTTCCATTCATCTGTTTTTTCTTGTTCAGATTTTTTTTTGCTCTAACTTTTCCTTCTTTTGCTGCAGCTTATTTTGTTCTGCTTCCAGCTCTAACTTTCTAACTGTGTCACGTAGTTCTTTGACTTTATTTTCTAATACTAATAATTTATTAGTATTATTTCCATTGTTAGCTTCTAAATCAGGCGTACTTGGTTGAGCTTGCTTCTTTTTTATTTCTTCTAATTCATTCCTTACTACGTTTAATTGCCCCTTCAATTCCGTTTTTTCCTCTTCTGTATCCTCTTTTAACTTTTTTAGCATGCTAAGGAACTCGTTATTATTAGACTGCGTAGTTGATTGAAGCCAGCCTACAAAGCGGCTTGGTTCAAATCGTTCAATCTTATCTTCAGCAATTTTAATAGCATTCTCTAACCTAGAAAAAGTACCTTCAATATCTAGTGAATGTGCTTTTTTTGTCAATTCTTTAGTGTTGTTTAAAACTTCTGAAATTTCTGCATGTAGCCAATCTAAATCTTTTTTGATGTCTTCTCTGTATTTTTTTTAGGTGATCAAGCGTTTCTTTAATGTTAATATTTGCAGGCTTTAAAAGACTATTATCAAGTAAATCGCAAGCTTTTTTAAGGTTACTGTCAAATGAGTTGCAAAGCGGACTAAGTAGTTTTTTCGTTAGAGATATTAGTTCATTTTCCCTTTTACCAAGCTTATTTTCTACTACTGATACAACCATGCCCTTTCCAGACCAGTATGGAAATAGAAGACCTAAAGAACTGTGTTTTCTAATAGTATGATTTTCATGATCCACGCTATTACTTATTAGATTGCTAAGTGTTGATATGATGCATAAAAGAATAGCGACTAATAAAGCTATTAATATTATTGGAGCATTAATGGATTGTGATATTGCTGAAACTACTATAATAGTACCAAATACATATGATCCAGTAAACAAGAGAATCCTATTTCTATTTTCTGCTTCTATATCTTCTAGTATTTCTCTCTGCGTCTTAGAATTTGGTAAAACTATTGAAAGCTTTTTCCTCTTACGATCTAAATTTGTTACAATTTCAATTTTTTCGGCTTCTTGAACAATCTGGCTGTACTGTTCATCAACTTGATAGTTTCCTACTTTTTTATCTATCTCATTCTCTTTTATTTTTTGTGTATTTGTAAAGTTTATAACAGCAGTAAATAAGAAAACTGCAAGAGGAATAAAGGCAAGAGGTGCTGGCGTAAACGCAAATCCAGCAATACTTACTATAACAGGCTGAATAGAAAAGGTAGTAAATGCTATAAGAGTAGCAATGGTACTTGCTATCGATATAGTACCAGAATACTTTCTTATAGAGCTCAAAATTCTACTGGGCTGGTCAGAAAGTTTTCTAAATCCTAAAAAATCAAAATAGTCTTTGAAAGGATCTTGAGTGTCTGTAA
>NZ_AWUH01000190.1:3912-6017 GCF_000689175.1 Wolbachia endosymbiont of Glossina morsitans morsitans
ATTGTGACTATTTATATACGTTTTGAAAACCACAAGCAGATTGAAACAACAACACTTGAAAACAAGCCAACTGGAAATGATTGGTATGAAGCACCAAAGAATTTTGACTGGCACAAAAATTTATTGTTTAACAGAAGAAGAGAAAATTGTTGAAAGGAATAAGGAAGATATTGAGCTGGAATTATTGGAAAATGCGAAACTTTCTGCACTTGATAGTGTGCGTTTTTATTTTAATAACTATACTAACGAATACGCTGGAAATTCTCACCAAGCAGCGGGATAACGGTTGTTAGGCTAGCTGTCATCCAAGTAGCTGACACTGGTTCCTTTATGACGTCAGTGCTCCTATGGTGTCATTCCAGTGCCCTGACTACTTGGATCTAGCAAGCTTTGCTTGCAAATAAGTCTAATACGTGTCGCGTTTTATGCCAAAACACAATTGGAGTTACATGCAAAATAGATCCCAGACTGGGATGACAAAAAAAGAGCACTGGAATGACACCATTTGCTGTGCAATTTACCTTCAAAAATGAATGTTCGTACAGCTATGGATTCATTCGCGGTATCTCACCATAGATCCCGCTGACAAGAAGCGGACTTTTTAACTGGATTATACTGGTCGATCAAGACGCTGAACTTTTAGTCCATCATAGGCAAAGCATGTTTTATCTGATATCCATTCTTCATTTACCTCTTCGCTCAGCCTTGGTAATATCCTCATAACCTCCGAGCCACGATAATCAACTCTAATTGCGCTACCCACAGCATCTAGTGCGCTACCCACAGCATCTAGCACATCTATAGTCTCACAATGTGATAGCTCCCATGGACGCGCTGTAAAGGAGTAAGGCTTTGAAGTTAAAGCTCCTACCGGGCAGGGATCTATGATATTTCTAGATAATTCAGAACTAATATGCCTTTTTATGTAAGTGCTAATCTCTACATTTTCTCCCCTTCCGATTCCTCCAAGTTCATTTGTACCTGCAACATCAGACAAAAATCAAACACACCGAGTGCAATGAATGCATCGATTCATCGCAGTCTCAATCAGTGGTCCGAAGTGTTTTTTGGCACAGCCCTCTTATGCTCATCAAGTCTGCTGGTTCCTTTCCCATAAGCCATCGTGATATCTTGCAAATCGCATTCACCACCTTGATCGCAAATTGGGCAATCAAGCGGGTGGTTAATTAGCAAAAACTCAAGCACACCTTCACGTGCTTTTTTAACCTTAGGGGTATCAGTGTGAATAACCATCCCTTCTGCAACTGGCATTGCACAAGAGGCTACTGGTTTTGGAGGTCCACCCTCCACTTCAACCAAACACATTCTGCAATTACCAGCAATTGCTAAACGCTCATGATAACAAAAACGTGGAATTTCAACGCCCACAACTTCACAAGCTTGAATTATAGTGAGCCCATGCTCTACTTCACATTCCTTAGAATTAATAGTAACTTTAACCACAATTATTATACAGCTTCCCACTTTATAGGATTGCCGCTTACCTCATCTTCAACCAGATTGCCGTTGTCATATTGAGCAGACATATAATTCATGCGCGAATCACGATCTATATATCTAACAGGTTTTACCGGTTTATCTTTATACATTCTTTGCTCAGCTTTCTTACGCTGAGTAGGGTTATTTTTACTAGCTGTCTTTGCTTTCCCACCTGCTGCCATATAAATTCCTAAAAACTTTTCATTCTATTTTAACACTTAAGTGTATAGCGTCAATATTTAATAACTTTAAAATTTCAATAGATCTCTTATTATAATCATTTTACAATCATTGTTTAAATAAAAAGTTACCCCTTGATGCCATTCCAGCGCATGACGCACAGCTGTACGAACATTGCAATTTGCAGGCAATTTGCGTGGCAGATTCAAGTAGCTGACACTGGTTTCCATCCAAAACAGCAGTAGCCCTTTTGGTGTCATTTCAGTGCTTGACACTGAAATCCAGGTTTTGATTGGATACTGAGTTGGTAAGCATAAAAGTATAGCTAACGCGAGCTCTACGTCATACCGCGATTTATTCGTGGTATCTCAAAGCATAGATCCCGCTAACAAGCAGCGGGATGACGATTGTCGTTTAGCTATTAA
>NZ_AWUH01000190.1:6027-12516 GCF_000689175.1 Wolbachia endosymbiont of Glossina morsitans morsitans
AAGCAGGGTCATTACCTTTCTTATTTGGTGTACTTGGAAGAAAAAATAATTACTTTGGCCACGGAACTTTTACGACAGAGCTTGGAAAGTGGAGTAGTGATATGACAAAAACTGACTATATGTTACAACTACTAGCAGGTAGCCATACGTACAATACAGATTACGTTAGTTTTTATCGGCCAAGACAACTAAGTTTTATAGAGGGAAGTAAAGGAACATTTATTTACGGAGAGTTATGCACAAAAAATTTTTCGGGTAGTTATGATGAGATATACTATTACCCGTATGCTGCACTGGGAGTAGTATTTGTAAAAAATACAACCAATGTGAACATAAATAAGACAATGGAATTTGTTGGATCATCGTATTCGAGTACGGAGTATGGGGGAACAGGATTATTTGTGGGAACTCCTGATAACACTAATTCTAATAAATCAAGTATTTTAAAAATAGTATGGAAAAATGTTTACCAATACACGAGTTCTGATAGCAAGTTAGCCGGATCTGGTAATGTGGAGATTCCAGCAGGAAAAACAGTTGCAATATTACTTTACACATCATCTTATCTGTATTCCAGAACACAAGTTAGTCAAGGTATGCTTGCATCAAATTATGTACACAACTATGGTCAATTTTTATTTATTTTTATTTATAACATACGTAGCAATTTTCTCACCACAGGGCTTGAGGTAGATGTGGAAAGGACGCTCAGGGGTTGGCAATGTCCAGGGTTAGAACGAACTGATCAAATATGGCAATGAGGAGGAATTTGTGACTATTTATATACGTTTTGAAAACCACAAGCAGATTGAAACAACAACACTTGAAATCAAGCCAACTGGAAATGATTGGTATGAAGCACCAAAGAATTTTGACTGGCACAAAAATTTATTGTTTAGCAGAAGAAGAGAAAATTGTTGAAAGGAATAAGGAAGATATTGAGCTGGAATTATTGGAAAATGCGAAACTTTCTGCACTTGATAGTGTGCGTTTTTATTTTAATAACTATACTAACGAATACGCTGGAAATTCTCACCAAAAGCAGGGTCATTACCTTTCTTATTTGGTGTACTTGGAAGAAAAAATAATTACTTTGGCCACGGAACTTTTACGACAGAGCTTGGAAAGTGGAGTAGTGATATGACAAAAACTGACTATATGTTACAACTACTAGCAGGTAGCCATACGTACAATACAGATTACGTTAGTTTTTATCGGCCAAGACAACTAAGTTTTATAGAGGGAAGTAAAGGAACATTTATTTACGGAGAGTTATGCACAAAAAATTTTTCGGGTAGTTATGATGAGATATACTATTACCCGTATGCTGCACTGGGAGTAGTATTTGTAAAAAATACAACCAATGTGAACATAAATAAGACAATGGAATTTGTTGGATCATCGTATTCGAGTACGGAGTATGGGGGAACAGGATTATTTGTGGGAACTCCTGATAACACTAATTCTAATAAATCAAGTATTTTAAAAATAGTATGGAAAAATGTTTACCAATACACGAGTTCTGATAGCAAGTTAGCCGGATCTGGTAATGTGGAGATTCCAGCAGGAAAAACAGTTGCAATATTACTTTACACATCATCTTATCTGTATTCCAGAACACAAGTTAGTCAAGGTATGCTTGCATCAAATTATGTACACAACTATGGTCAATTTTTATTTATTTTTATTTATAACATACGTAGCAATTTTCTCACCACAGGGCTTGAGGTAGATGTGGAAAGGACGCTCAGGGGTTGGCAATGTCCAGGGTTAGAACGAACTGATCAAATATGGCAATGAGGAGGAATTTGTGACTATTTATATACGTTTTGAAAACCACAAGCAGATTGAAACAACAACACTTGAAAACAAGCCAACTGGAAATGATTGGTATGAAGCACCAAAGAATTTTGACTGGCACAAAAATTTATTGTTTAACAGAAGAAGAGAAAATTGTTGAAAGGAATAAGGAAGATATTGAGCTGGAATTATTGGAAAATGCGAAACTTTCTGCACTTGATAGTGTGCGTTTTTATTTTAATAACTATACTAACGAATACGCTGGAAATTCTCACCAAGCAGCGGGATAACGGTTGTTAGGCTAGCTGTCATCCAAGTAGCTGACACTGGTTCCTTTATGACGTCAGTGCCCCTATGGTGTCATTCCAGTGCCCTGACTACTTGGATCTAGCAAGCTTTGCTTGCAAATAAGTCTAATACGTGTCGCGTTTTATGCCAAAACACAATTGGAGTTACATGCAAAATAGATCCCAGACTGGGATGACAAAAAAAGAGCACTGGAATGACACCATTTACTGTGCAATTTACCTTCAAAAATGAATGTTCGTACAGCTATGGATTCATTCGCGGTATCTCACCATAGATCCCGCTGACAAGCAGCGGTATGAAGGTTATCAGTAAACATGAATTATAGCTCTTTTTACAATAATCCGAACAGACCGTAATATGCTACTGGCCTGCTATAGCCATAAACACATATCTTATCGCATTCGGACTATTATAAGAAAGGCTATAATTTCCATAGCAGAAAAATTAAGAGCAATTATTGTTGCAGATGGACCAAATACTAATGATGAAGAAGCAATAAAATGGAGAAAAAGTGTAGGCAGCTCAAGAGTTTACGTAATTGACCCTTGGGTTAAGGTATTTATTGAAGGAAAAGAAGGAACCTTGCCAGCAAGCCCATTTGTAGCTGGTTTAATAGCAAAAGTATATAGCGAACAAGGATTTTGGCACTCACCTTCAAATAAAGAGATAAATGGTATTGTTGGCACCAGCAGTCCTATTGATTTTACGCTCGGTAATACAAATTGTAGAGCAAACCATTTGAATGAAAATGAAGTAACAACGATAATTCATCAAAATGGCTATAGGGTTTGGGGAAATAGAACATGTTCAAACGATTCGAAATGGGCTTTTCTATCAGTAAGGCGCACTGCAGATTTAATTAACGATAGTTTACTTCGAGCTCATCTCTGGGCAGTTGATCGCAATATCACAAAAACTTATATAGATGATGTGATTGAGGGGGTGATTTCTTATTTGGCCAATTTAAAAGCACAAGGAGCTATTATCAGCGGAAAATGTTACGCAACTTCAGAATTAAACACACCAGCAAATATTTCAAGTGGAAAAGTATACTTTGATTTTGAGTTTACACCACCATATCCAGCAGAACAGATTACTTTTCGTTCACGGCTGGTGAATAGTGAAATGTCGTAAATTTTATTAAGGGAAAAAGGGAAGAAAGATGCTACCAAAGATTTTAAAGAATTTTAATGTGTTCGTAGATGGTCGGGGTTATGCAGGAAAAATGGATGAAATTACGCTACCAAAGCTTACCATAAAAACAGAAGAGTACTGTGCTGGTGGTATGGATATTCCAATAAATATTGACATGGGCATGGAAAAGCTTGAAGCAGATTTCACTTTTGCTGAATACGATACAGAGCTCTTTCGGCTATTTGGGTTGATAAATGGAAATTCGGTATCTTTGACGCTCAGAGGTGGAATGTAAGGTAGTGGAAGTAATGATATTGGAGCAGTAATAATCAATTTAAGAGGCATTTTTAAAGAATTTGATTTTGGTAACTGGAAACCTGCTGAGAAAGCAACGCTGAAATGTACTGTAGCTGCCCATTACTATAAACTTACTATAGGCGGTAATGAGCTGATAGAAATCGATGCTGAAAATATGATTAGAAAGATAAATGGTGTTGATCAAATGGCCTTGCTACAAACGATTCTAGGGATCTAATATGGTTGACAAAATTACATAAAAATGTTAAAATATAAGGAGTTGTAGGTACATAGTTAATATGGATTCTAAAGCTCATACAAATTCCATAGAGCAGCTAACTGGTTTACTTGTTAGTGTAGCACAATCTCAAGACAAGTCCGTTTTAAAGTTATTAACTGAATTAATGGAAGAAGAAATTGAAGATATGGAATTATCTAAGATTGCTGACGAACGCTATAAAGAAAAGAGGGTTAAACATCAAGATGCCTTCTGGGATTAAGCCTTACAATATAGACTATTCAGAATCTGTTATAAAGAAAGACATTCCGGCTCTTCCAGCAAAAGTAAAGTTAATGATTAAGAAGGCAATAATGGAGCGTCTAACAGTTGATCCAATTGGACTTGGAAAGCCATTAAAGCATAACTTAAGTGGACAACGTAGTCTACGGGTGAGTACCTATCGTATACTCTATTATATAGATGTACCAGAACATACAGTAGTTATTACTTCAATTGAACACAGAAAAGATTCTTATCAAAGCTAATCCTATTTATAGCACCATACAAAGAAATTAGTTATGTAAAAGCTGATATAGACTTTTATTTAATTAACTTTTTAAGGAGGAACATGCAAGCTATAACACTTAATAACCCAATAACAGTTGATGGAATTTCTGTCTCAGAACTTACTGTTAGACGTCCAAAAGTTAGAGACTATCTTGCAATTGAACGCTTAAATGGTAGTGACCTTAGTAAAGAAGTAACTTTGACTGCCAATTTGACATCAGTTGCAAAAGAAGCAATTGAGGAGTTAGATATTGCTGATTATGTGAAAATTCAAGAGGTATTAAAGGATTTTTTTTCACCGATTATCCAAAAAACTTGAGATTAGAAGTATTAATGTTCAGCTCTGTTGTAGGAGGCGGGGTTGAACAAATACTTGATATGGAGATTAATGAATTTATCTTATGGCATAAAGCAGCGAGGAAGGTACAATGTCAACGTTATCTATAAAAATTGGAGCAGTCCTAGATGGCAGTTTCAGTACTGTAATAAAAGGAAGTAGCAGTCAACTTACTCATCTTGGTGAGAATATAAGAAAGCTTGACTCATCTTTAAAATCAGTATCAAAGTTTAAGCAGTTAGGTCATGATGTTTTGACTAGCAAGAGGTCATGGAAGGGCTTTGAAGATCAAGTAAAATCTTTAGCTAAACAAATGAAGGCAATAGAGAAACCGAGCAAAACTTTAAAAGCAGAATTTGACAAGGCCAAAACCTCCGCAATAAAAGCAAAAGAAGCATATTTGAAAAAGAGAGATGCTTTGCATTCATTTAATGAAGAAGTAAGAAAAAGTGGAAGAAATATTAAGTACTTAGTAAGTGACCAACATAAACTTGGCTCTTCTATTGAAGTATTAAAAGGTAAGTATGGTAAGCTTGGATCTGCAATACGTAGTCACCAAAGTTTTTTAGCAAGCAAAGCACATTTTAAGTCACAAATTATAGAGACTATTGGGCTAGGGCTAACGCTTGCAGCTCNAGTTAAAGTTGCAATTGACTTTAAAGTGCTATGGCTGATGTTACAAAAGTGGTAGATTTTAAAAAAGGAACGGATGAAGCAACTAAATTTGCAAAGAAGTTAAAAGAGATGTCACGTACTNTACCATTATCAGCCNCAGAACTGGCACAAATAGCTGCAAGTGATGGTCAACTTGGTATCAAGAAAGAAGATCTTTTTATGTTTACAGAAACAGTGGCAAAAATGTCTACAGCATTTGATATGTCTGCAGAGCAAGCAGGTGATTCTATAACTAAACTCTCTAACGTTTATGGAATTGATGTTAGTAAAATGGAATACGTTGGTAATGTAATCAATCACTTATCAGATAACACTGCTGCCAAAGCAAAAGATATGGTTGAAGCTCTAGCAATAGTTGGTGGTACTGCAAAACAATTTGGTCTTGACATCAAGGAAACAAGTAGTTTAGTAAATGCCTTCGTTAGTTTAGGTAAACAACCAGCAAAAGCTGCAACTGCTATAAATGCTCTACTTAGTAAACTTCAGACTGCTGAAGAACAAGGAGGGGATTTTAAAGCAGCATTAGAGAAAATGGGCATAACTGCAGAAGAAATAGTACAAAGAATAAGCGAAAACGGCGAAGAAGCATTACTCTACTTTTTTCAAGCTCTAAAGAAAATGGATAACCAGGAACGTTCTACAATCCTTATGAAACTTTTCGGTCGGGAATATCAAGATGATATTGCATTATTAGCTGGAAGTTTTAACAAATACGAAAATGCTATAAGGTTACTAGCTGACACAGAAGAGTACAAGAGCTCGTTGCAGAAAGAATTTCAAAACCGTGTAGACACCACAGTAGGGTCGAGAACTGGCGCGCCTCTTTGGGGTTTGGTGGCTGATCCACTATTTTCATCCTGGGCCTCAATCCAAAATTCCCGTGTTTACGTTTCCAGCTCCCGCCTCATCAAACGCAGCATGCGGTTTTCCCGCACTACGCTTTCCTAGTAGATTCTTTACCAAAGTTTATAGCATATTGTGCTGGTAAGGCTTTCGGGACGTAATATCTTATTCTACAGTCCGAATATAGACCAAGAGTCTCGTATATCCATTTGCTACTCCACCTTTTCCAGCCAAATCCTTTTGCTTTTCTGGGTTGCATCAGATTGCGTCTTGCTTTCTTCTCTACCCATTGTTTTATGTATTTAAA
>NZ_AWUH01000190.1:12527-17335 GCF_000689175.1 Wolbachia endosymbiont of Glossina morsitans morsitans
CATGGCTTGCTCTCGGAATATATGGATTAATTGCATCACTTGGTTTCATTTCATTGGTATGGAACAATAGCATTGCTAGTGTCTTGGCACATGCCGCTGCTCCTGCAGGAACAGTCTTTTCGGCAATATGCTTAATCACAGGCAGCATCTGGGGAAAAGGAACCTGGGGCACTTGGTGGGTATGGGATGCAAGGCTTACTTCAATGCTGATTTTATTTTTCCTATATGTTGGCTACCTTTCATTGTGGAGCGCTTTTGATAATGAAGCGAGGGCAGAAAAATCAGCAGCAGTATTTGCCATCTTTAGTGCTATAAATATTCCTATAGTAAAATTTTCCGTGAATTTATGGTCCACTCTCCATCAGCCAGCAAGCATTTTGAGAAAAGGTGGAATAGCAATAGAAAGTTCCCTGCTGTTGCCACTGGTTGCAATGTTTATGTTTTGTGCCAGATTTTTTTTAGTAGTGTGGATACTGTATTCACTTTACTTAATTAAGTTATATAAGATAAAGAGAGAAATCAGTATGCGGTATTAGGCCGAGAGCTGAAAATAGAACACACCACATCACCAAGTAGCAAAGACATTGAATTCCTACTCGAAAAGATTAATGAAGAAACCGTTGATAAAGGTACGTGTAACCCATTTGCTTTTTTTATTCGCGATGATACTGAACAAATTATTGTAGGTTGTAGCGGTTTTGTTATCTATGGTTCAATTTACACTGACTTGCTTTGGGTGCACTCTGATTATAGAAGAAAAGGTATGGGAAAGCAGCTAATGGAAGAAGTTCATGATTATGGTCGTGAGATGCACTGTAAAATAGCAACCGTTGCAACCGTGAATTTTCAAAAAGCGAAAGTAATTTATGAAAAGCTTGGGTATAAGTGTGATCTTGTACGTCCAGGGTATGTTAACATGTATATTTTTGAAGAAAGTGTTGTGAGATGCACTGTAAAATAGCAACCATTGTAACCATGAACTCTAAAATATTTAAAGAGCCTACTAATATTTTTAAGGTAAATGTTCATGTGATTCCGCAGAATAATTCTGTTTTTTGATTCTATCTGTCCGTTCATCATTTTCTATATCTTGTTTGTTGGTTGCTTTTTTTTCTTGCTCAACAATTGCCTTATCTATCTCCTTATGAATTGCATCAATTGCTTTAATCGCACCTCCTTTTTTGTATACTTCGCTTTTCCCTTCAATAATTAACTTAATAAAAGTATTTACAACAGACTGCACTTGATTATGATTAACCTGACCTTTTGTCAAAGAAGGTAAAGAGTCTAATTCCATCAATACTTCTGGTGCTGTTTTATCTTGAGTGGAAAGTCCTAAATTATCTGCTACTTTACTTATTAATAACTCTCTGTGTTCTTTATTATCTTCCAATTTAGCATAATCACTCAATAAATCTATAACGGTAGATACTCTGACTTCAACAACATCATCAACATCTTCATCTTCTAGAGCAACTCCTGACCCCAATAACCTCTCTCTGAGATTTTCGCTTAAAAGATTGATAAATTCTTCATTTGCATCTGATCCTGTGGTTGATATTGTACCATCTAAATAGTTACTTTGAGCACCGAACCCATGCTCTATTTGTATTTTTGTCTCAGGTTTAAATCCTAATTTTGCACAGAATTTCTGAAAATATTCTTTAATAATGTCAAACAAGCTCTTGCCATTATCTTTATAATTTTTTAACTCTTTAGGAATAGTAAGTGACAATTTACCATCTCTGTATGTTACAAAGTCTTCACCATTGTGAGATTCAATTGTAAATTCCAATGAACTAGACAGATTACATATCTTATCGCCATGCATAACTTGATTTTTAACAGAGAGTATTGGTAGCCTCATATCAGATCTAATTCTCACATTATTTTGGTTAGCACAATCAATATTTATTACTTTTTTAGGATTTTCTACTATGAACGACTGTCCAAGTGCAAGTTGGGTTTGTATAAATGGAGCAGCCTCATACCCTGCTTGATTACAATTGGTAACTAGCTCTTCTAAAATAGCATCACTTGGAACTTCTGCCCCAGCGTATCTGAACATTTTTTTGAAAACTTCTTTTGCAAAGGAACGGTAATCCTTGTTTTCATCTTTCTCTGTTGGTAATAGATGGATATACCTTGGGCCAGCATTGTAAAATTCTTCAAATTCTTTCTTATATGAATCGGTTTTTTGATGATTGGCAGTTTTGGAATTTTCACAGTGATTTTTCCATAGCTTACCAAATGCATTACTTACAAGCTCTTTCTCAATATCTTCGAGTACTGAAGCAACAAAAGCTTTGCCATGATCCGTATCTATTTCTCTTGTTCCTTTTTTGTTAAATATTTCGTCATTATATATATCATCACTATTAAAAAGTTCGCTTTTGCGGTGCTTAGCTCCTTCCTTAAATGCAATAATAAGATTTTTATCTATTTCTTTTCCGTTAATAATAAAATTCATCCTTTGAAAATCTAAGAACATTGTTTCACCGGAATTCGCTAATTTATTATCTTGATCTGCTCTTAATTTACTAAAATTGAACTCTTTAGCTGTGGCCTTTAATCTAACTACTGGACTCTTATTATTTTTTCCTTTTGTCTCTTTCATAAATAACACCTTACTGTAAATATGCTGTAAGTTATATCATATAATGATGAATAATTTGGTAATATATNAAGAAAATCGACAGTATATTTCTTTATTTAATGGATGTAGGAAAGGCGTAGATTTCTCTTTCCATTTGTAGCGTACTGCATTAATATTTATGTATTAATCTAGAAAATATTGTAATTGTTGGTCTGCAATGGGGTGACGAAGGCAAGGGTAAAATAGTAGATTATCTTTCTGAGAATGCAGATGTAGTTGTGAGATTTCAGGGAGGAAATAATGCAGGGCACACTATAGTAGTAGATGATGAGGTTTATAAATTAAATTTATTGCCCTCTGCTGTTTTGAGGCCAGGCAAAATATCTATCATAGGAAATGGCGTTCTAATCTCAGAAATAGAGTCATTGAAAGTTAAAGGAGTAGACGTAAACTATAACAACTTGATGGTATCTGAGAGCTCTCCATTAATACTTAGCGTACATAAGGACAAGGAAAAGCTATTTGAAGATTTAAATGGAAATCACAAAATTGGTACAACAAATAAAGGGATAGGACCATGTTATGAAGATAAAGTTGGGAGGAGAGCTATACGCCTTTGTGACTTAGAAAACGCAGATGAGCTCAATAAAAGATTGGATACTCTTTTGAATTACCACAATGCTATCAGGAAAGGCCTTAACTACCAGGTAGTTAAAAAAGAAGAAATATTAAAGGAAATTCAAGAGATTTCAGAAAAAATTCTTTCATATAAAAAACCTGTGTGGAAGATATTAAATGACTTGATAAAAGAAGGTAAGAAAATAATATTTGAAGGTGCCCAAGGCGCATTTTTAGATATCGACCACGGAACTTACCCTTTTGTACTTACTTCAAGTAATGCTGTAGCATCGCAAGCAATAACAGGCTCAGGGTTATCCTCCAACGCTTACATTATTGGTGTGGTAAAAGCTTATACAACAAGAGTGGGCAATGGCCTATTTCCTACTGAGCAGAAAAATGAAGTAGGAGATAGCTTGTTTACTATAGGTAAGGAACTTGGAACAGTGAGCAATAGAAGAAGGCGTTGCGGATGGTTCGATGCAGTTTTAGTGCGCCAGGCCGTACAACTCTCTGGAGTTTCAAGCATTGTGTTAACCAAATTATATGTGCTTAATTTTTTTGATACAATTAAAATATGCACTGGTTACAAGTATAGCGAAAAAATGTATGATTATTTACCCGCATCGCATTCAATACAAGGGGAATTAGAGCCAATATATGAAGAGTTTCCTCGCTGGAAAGAAAACACTCAAGGTAAAAGGTCGTTTGAAACATTGCCTATCAATTTAATAAAATATATAGGGGTTAGGGTTAGAAAAATTAATAAAAAAAATAATTCATCTAATCTCAACTAGTCCAAAAAGAGAGGATGTTATTAAGCTTAAAGATTTCTGAAAACGTCTTTATATGTTAGAGCCTGTACGTAATCTCAAAAAAGAGATAAAGTGAGAGGATAAAGTATATAAAGTAGGATATGCGAAGTTTATAACCAAGTGACATAAGTCGAGAAAAGTTTGAGATTATTGTAGCAGATCTGGAATCTTGCAGAAAGAAGACAAAACCAAGAACACTTGATTTACATGATATATTTTGTGGAGTGTTATACGTGTTAAAAAGTGGTTGCCAGTGGAGAATGGTATCAAAAGAGTTCCCAAAATGGCGCAATTGTTACGACTATTTTAAGAAGTGGAGTGAAAAACCAGATGTAAATAAAGAAAGTGTTCTGGAGCTGGTATTAAAAAAAAATAATTGCGACAAAACAATGGTCGGAAAAGCTTCTGCATAATTGATGCACAGAGTATAAAAAATGCAGATACTGCTGAAGCTATGATGCAGGCAAGAAGATTTCAGGGCCGCATTGCAGTAGATACGCAAGCATGCAATTTATACAACAACAGCAGAGATAACTGACCGTAGCAGTGCTGTGAGAATGGTCGAAAATGCAAAAGAAAACCTCTCGGGAGTTAAAAATGTACTGGTTGATGCAGGCTATACTGGAGAGAATTTTGTAACTCAAATAAAAACGATTATTGGTGCAACCGTTGAAGTGATCAAAAGAAATGAATTACGTTCCTTTGTTGTATTGCCCAAAAGATGGGTTGTGGAGCGATCTTTTGCTTGGTTAGAAAAATGTAGAAGATTGTGGAAAAAT
>NZ_AWUH01000191.1:0-11743 GCF_000689175.1 Wolbachia endosymbiont of Glossina morsitans morsitans
TTTTGCCTTTTTTTTCATTTGGTAAATTTCTAAATTTTTATGTCTAAACGACAATCGCAATCCCGCTTCTTGTTGCCAGGATCTAGAGATACCGCGAATGAATCGCGGTATGACAGTTTGTGGCGGTATGACGATAAGGTTTATATCTTGTCACCCCAGTGCTTGACACTGGGATCCGGGAATTTTATTAAGTTGGTGAGCATAAAAATAGCGGTTTTACGTTAAAATACAATGTTTTGATGATTATGGAAAGGCTGGATTCCAGTGTCAAGCACTGGAATGACACCATAGGGGCACTGCCATCATAAAGGAACCAGTGACGGCTACTCGGATGACATCATAGGGGCGCTGGGATGACGCCCTGACAATCGTCATCCCGCTACTTGTTAGCGGGATCTGGAGATACCGTGACGGTATGATGAGGGAGAACAGTTAGCGGATGAGATACCGCGAATGAATCGTGGTATGACGGTTCGCGGTGGCATGATGTAGGACTGCTGTGACACCATTATAGAATGAACCAGTGTCAGCTACTTGCATAGAAAATGTTTATGACTAATTTTTAGATCAAACATGGAATTTCGACAAACTTTACTTTTTTGTGAGATGGTTCAGCAATAATAAATAAATTGAGAGGAAAGGTTATGGCAATAAAAAAGGAAAAGTTTTTTGAAATAATACGCAATGTGCACTTATAACAATTTGAAGATAGATAAGATGTTCAGTATATTAGATTAAGACAAAACTGTAAATTGTATGTTGTTACATCTTGCTGTGGAATGTAACAGTGTACCAATAGTAAAACTCCTACTAGAAAAGAAAGTAAAAGTTGATGAACAAACATCGGGTGATGTTAATTCTAAATTCACTGCTTTGCACATTGCTGCTTTGCATGGTCATCAAGAGATAGTTCAGCTTTTATTGAATAATAACGCAAATCCTTCACTAAAAGATAGTCAAGGCCGAACTCCAAGGGATATTGTCGGCGATGTAGAAGGTAAAAAGGCTATAATAAAAATGTTAGAGGAAGGAGAACAACGTTATGCTGAGGCAAGAGCTGCGAGAAGACAAAATAGACAAGGCAGTTTACCGCAGCCTAATAATAAAACTCCAGGAAATTTAGCTGTGAACGGAAATAACACAACTGCTGCAGTGCAAGCATGGAATGCAAGAGATCATAAAAAGAACAACGGAACTACACTAAACAGCAGAGAAATCTATGTACAAGATGAGGATGAACAGACTTCTTCAAACTCAATCATTAAAAAGAACAACGGAACTACACTAAACAGCAGAGAAATCTATGTACAAGATGAGGATGAACAGACTTCTTCAAACTCAATCATTAATAAAAACAATATAAACAAAGTAGATGATACATTAGAAAGAGAACAGGCTATAAGAGAAAGAGATGCTGTGGAGCAAAAGTTGCAAGAGACAGAACAACGATTTGCCAATAATCGGAAGCGCATAGAACAACCCGGTCATAATCAACATTCGGAACAATACGGTGCTACATATAATGGTGAACAGACCTTTTTAAATAAAAGTAATAGTGAATCTGATGCAGAGGAATCTGAACTGACCCCTTTACATTATGCTGCTAGATATGGTTATGTAGAGATTGCAGAATATCTAATAGATAATGGAGCAGGTGTTGATGCGCAAGATAAAGATGGCGTGACCCCTTTACACAATGCTGCTGCAAAAAGCGCTAAAGAATCAGTAAAACTTTTGATAAAACGTAAAGCAAATGTTAATGCACAAGATAAAGATGGACATACCCCTTTATATTTTGCTGTTGCAAAGGACAATAAAGAATTAGCAAAACTTTTGATAAAATATGGAGCAGATCGCTCATTGATAAAGGATGAAGGCCTAGTAATAGATAGACTAAACAGTGTGTGTGATCAGCCATCTGAGGTTGTATCTAGTATAGCTCTTTTTACAATAATCCGAACAGACCGTAATATGCTACTGGCCTGCTATAGCCATAAACACATATCTTATCGCATTCGGACTATTATAAGAAAGGCTATACTTCTTCCCATTCCAAAACACACAACGCAACGGAAACTCCAGAAGAAGCAGAAAAGGTTAAAAAAAGTAAAGTTAAGTCAAAAAGAATTACGTGCTCAACTAAAGGAAGAGAATCAATCACTAAAACGAAAAATACAAGATCTAGAAAGTGAAAAAGCAACGCTTAAGGACAAATTAGACAAAACAAAAACTAAAGAGGTCTTACTAGAAAAAAAGCAAAAGGAACTAAAGAATGACATAGCTGGGCAAGAGGCTAGGCTGGAAGCACTAGAACAAGAAATACAAGAGCTAGGAAATGAAAACACAAAGCTTAAGGATAAATTAGACAAAACAGAAAGTCAGTATTCTAAAGCAGAAGCGTTGTTAGAAAAAACGCAAAAGGAACTAGCAGAATCAAAAAGTTGCATAGTTGGACATGAGACTAAGTTGAAACAATTCAATAAAGAGAATGAATCACTAACACAAAAAATAAAAAGTCTGGAGAATGAAAACACACCACTTGAGGGTGAACTGGGCAAAACTAAAACAAATGAAGTGTCGCTAGAAAAAGCAGGAAAAAGACAAATGAGTTTCTTAAAAGTTGCTTCTGTGAATCTTGTAACTATGTTAACAGTAGGTGCTACTCTCAGTATTGCTTTCGACTTGTCTGTTCTACCAATAATTGTAGTTTTTGTAACATCTGCTGCATTGCTAGCTAGTTGCGTTACATACGCAATATCAAAACCCATCGCTGAACCAAAACCTACCACTGAATTGAAAGAAGTGGATATTCAAGGTTCAGCACAACGGTGTTTGTAAAACTTAGCACCTACATCTGTACGAACATTGCAGTTTACAGGTGGCAGATGCAAGTAGCTGCATTGGAATCCCAAAAAAGGATGATGTCATTCCAGTGCTTGACACTGGAATCCAGCCTTGCCGTAATCTCATCAAGAACGTTGTGTTTTAACATAAAACGGCTACTTTTATGCTTACCAACTTAATAAAATTCCTGGATCCCAGTGTCAGCTACTCGGATGACAAGAAGAGGGTACTTGGATAAGAGTCATTGCCCTCCTGGTAGGCCCAAATTGCAATGTTCGTACAGTTATGAGTTACACACTAGTGCGAATTTTTTACTTTGGTAGTTTTTTTATTACAGTTATAATCATAAAAGTAGTTGAGTTTAATTAATATGAAAACTTTTACGAAAAGCTCTAAGAGTAAGGGAAAAAAGATGGAGGAGTTTGATAAGGAAATTGAAGATATAACAACTATAGCTCAAGATAAATTTGCACATGAACTTGAGAACATCGCATATGACAGTGTGCAAAAATTTCGCAGTCTGCTTGCTAAAGAGTTAAACTCCATCTTCAATAATATTCATTCTCAAAATGTCAATCTACTAAAATCTAGCCTAGTTGAATATGCTATAAGTTCAAATTTTATCAACAAAAAAGGAGAAACAGCTTTAATACGTTCTCTTCTTAATATATTCATACGACAAAGCACTCAGAGTTGTTGCTGCGCCAATTTAACTTAATGTTGCATGCAAGCTGCATATATCAAAAAGGAGGGTTATTATGTCAATAAGATCTACTTCACCAAGAATATCTGTGCAACGTAAATCTAAGCCTGAATCTTTTCCAGTTACTTTAGAAGAGGTTAAATCTTTTTTACGCATTGAGAACGACCAGGATGATAAGTTGATTTCAGATCTAATTTTTATGGCAACTGATTACGCTGAATGGCATATGGAGAAGTCACTGGTGAAACAAACATGGCAAGTTTCATATGAAGATTATGTACCTCGTAGGATCTATTTAAGCTATGGCCCTGTGAGTAAGATAGTATTGGCTACTGCAGTGATGTCTAAAAATCAAGAGAAGTGTACACTTAAGTATTATTTTAGTGATGTAGGGGGCTACGTTGAGTTTTTCAATTGTTTGAATGCAATAAGAGTTGATGTTGTATACGAAGCTGGTTATGACAATGTTCCTGAGCAGATAAAACTAGGTATTATGCGGTATGTTTCTGCTCTTTACAAAAATCGTGAATCGGAGGTAAGTAGCCATTTATCTGAAGTGAAGAAGGTATATTCTCCATTTCGCGAATCAAAGGTTGTTTTGTAGCTCTTTCTGGTCATTCAAACTGGGCTACTACGTCATACCGTTACGGATAGATCCCGCTAACAAGCAGCGGGATGACGAGGTATAAACCTTATCGTCATACCGCGATTCATTCGCGGCATCTCAGCCGCTAACACGTAGCGGAATGACAGCAGTCCTACGTCATACCGTCACGGATAGATCCCGCTAACAAGTAGCGGGATGACGAGGTATAAACCTTATCGTCATACCGCGATTCATTCGCGGTATCTCTTAACAAAGATCCCGCTAACAAGCAGCGGGATGACGAGTTTCTATATATCTTTCGAGGGTTAATCATGGAAAAAATTCAAGCTATAAACGAGTTGTACAATAGCGTTTATGCAACACTAAAAGCAAATTCTGATTTAAGGAAATATGTTACTAAAATTTATGACTACTTACCTAAACAGGTCACCATTCCTTACTTGAGATTGCGCGCAGTGAATTATAATTTTCATGCGACATATATACTTATCATACAGACAGTATGTTTGCCATTATAAGGCATATTAACTTGATACTTAAGAGCATTGAAGGTTTTAATAATGAGGCCATTTTAGAAAGTAATTGTGCTATGGATCAGCACGATGAAATTTTACATTCAACAATTAATTTTGATATTTTAATAAAAGGAGGTGATAATGAGCAAATTACAGCTAAAAATTAAAGATCATGACAATAATTTTGTTGTGTTAAATAATATAAGAAACCTAAGGTTTACTTTGCGTAATAACAGAGAAGAGGTGAAAGATATTTCTTCTTTTGGCTGGAGGAAAGTGTTCGATTGTGCTGGAAGCAGACACATTACGATAAAAATTAATGGAATTTTAGACTCTGTATTAGCTGATGAATTATTACGTAATTCTGCTATGCTAAACTCTAATAATGATTATGAAATTAGTTTTAATGCTAAGGAAAAGATAAGCCTTAGGTGTTCAGTTGAATTGTATGAGAGGTATTATGATCCTGTTACTTTTGACAGCTTTACTGTAGTTTTAACTAGTGCTGAAGTTGTAAACGCTTTTCATTAATGTTAATTTAATTTTTTCATATACAATAGTAACTGGTGAGAATTTTAACTAAATTAAAAAAAATCATGAACGACAAAGACCTTTTCGAGGAAGACGGTGATAATATTGAAGAAAATAACGATGATAAAAGAGAGAGAAGTTTAGAAAATGAAAATCAGCAAAATCAAGAAGAACAACACAAAGAGGAAGATAAGCAATACATAATACAGTATATTCAAGACTATTTGAAAGTTTTTGAGTATTCTAAATCAGATCGACGAAGGAATTGATAATTCGGATAGTTACGAAAGGACTATGCAAATAAAGCGAAGCATAGACAGGCTCATAGAGACTTTATATAGTCAGGCTGCGTCTGAAGATATTGATGCAGAATTTGAAACCACAAAGCATACTCGTGATAAATCAGAATCTATGAAAAGAGTTAGAGAGAAGAGAAGAAAGCAAGTGATAGAAGAAGTATTAAGTAGCATGTTTGCCCAGCAACAAAAGGAGCTAATAAACGCTAAACAGCATGAAACAGCAAAAGATGGGGATGTCCACGAAGCAAAGGAAAAAGTGAAGTCTTCAATCAGGGGAGTGTTGTTTTCGGTGATTGCTCATAGGATGGATCCAAGAAGGAGGGCAGGGGAAACTGCTGACGGTAACGAAAAGCAAGCTCATATATATGGCAGGAAAGCAGTTGGTGAAGCTTTAGGTGCATTGTTAAAAACGTTTTTAACAGCAGTTATTGCCGTTGTGCGTGAAATTGCTAAGCCACTTCAGAAACCGGAAACATCTTTTGCAAAACAAGTTGAAGAAAGCAGAAACGCAGATTCACAAAAGGGTCGATCTGTGTAGATTTCTCCTTGTAATAATCTTTCGATTCTACTGTCTGTTAATTCAAATTAGGGTTATAAAATTTTAGAAGCCAGCTCTTATATAACCAATTTATAGCAAGAAATTACGATACAAAAATCAGCGTCCGTTAGAAAATAAACATAACACAGGGTAATAGAGTTGCCCCTATCCATAAGCGTCAGTTAAGCTCAAAATTGTAAGCTTAAAATATGGTTGAATAATTATTAATAATAGTATATAATTATTAAAGTTTTTCAGGCATTTTTGTTATGGGCGCGCCAAGTAAGCGTTTAGAATACAATTGGTGAAAATCCAACTGACCTTACCTTGGTTTTGATGTAAGTAATCCCATACTTTATTTGGTTGATCAACAATAAAGTTTAGATCTAGTATATTAGGAGCTACAGCTCTATTATCTGTTTGTTGTTTTTTAATTTTAAACTTTCTTTTCAGTATAGCCCTGATGTCATTTTTCTGCATAATACTTTGCACCGTTTTCAAATTGCAACTTTTACCCAAAGCCTTCAATTCAGCATGAATTTTAGGAGCTCCATATCTACATTTAGAAACATGATATATTTTTTGAATAGCTTCGAGTAGCTCTTTATTTGCTGATTCTCTACTGCTTATTTTTCTTGTGGTCCACTTATAGTAGCCACTAGCAGAAAATCCTACATAATACCTGTACTTTATAGCAATTACTATATAAAAAAATATTTTACTCTTTTTGACTGGCCAGGGCTTTTTTTTAAATGTCTCTTTCCCTTGTTACTCTTGCTTTGTAAATCAAACCTCTCTTTGTCGTAAGGAGCCATGTTACCTCTACCTGGAAATGCATCTGCTGCCGACTTTTTTTCGTTGTGTTTCTTTATCCATTTTCCTAATAAACCACCCTTTATTCCTAAATCCTTTGCTATTTTTGTAATTGTTTGACCTGCCTTTCTTTGTTCATTTGCCAGTTTAACAGCTTCCAATTTGAATTCTGCTGTATATTCTCTTACCATTTCTAATCCTCCAAAATTTTATTTTACCCAAAAAAACTCTTTTCTTTCTCTCCACTTTTTCTGGGTAAGGTCAGTTTACTGGCCTCTCCATGAGTGAGATTGAAAAATTAAGTGGAAATCTGTGAACGGTTACCTTGGATGACAGAAAAGAGTGTTGGAAGGAGGCAATATTAAAAACTTAACTTCAGTCCAGCCAAGAACACATAACCAGAGTTGTTATTTTCTATTTCAGGCTCTTTTGTACTAAACTTTACAATATCGAAATAGTATGAAGTACCTAAAAAAAGAGAATTTTCAAGACTTAAAGCATATGATGTTAACTCGTTTGTACCTTCGCCTGCAATATCCCTACCACTACTAAAATATGTTAAGCTCGATTTGTAAGAATCAGAACGGTAAGCGATACCTGCATTCATATAATACGTATTATTTGTTTCAGGATTACGCTTCTCACCAGATTTACCACCATTACCATACGAAAAAATGCAATCAAGATCGAACAATTTTAGCTTCAAACCAAAATTCCAGTGTAGTAATTGATTGCGGCATTCATAATTTTTAGAAGTCCCATCTGAGCAATCAGTTAAATTTTCTCTTGCAAATTCACCAGTTAAGGCAGTAGTAAAACCTATATCATCTGACAAGCTGTTTTTATAGGAAAGGCCAGCAGTCATTAAATTGCTGTACTGTAAGTTATTTTTTCCTGGAACATAACTGAATCCGAGTTGAAAGTTATAGATTTCAGGGGAGATGTAGTTAATTGATGATTGTTTTAACCCTAGTTCGAGTTCATTATAATCGCTATAAATATTGGGCTTGACCCAGAACACCTTGTCTTGATCATATCCAGGGTCACCATCTTTTTTATGATCACCGCGCAAATTTGCATAGTTTGTCCAATGACCATTTACTCCTCCAGCAGCTGCATAAATTTTTGAAGTGTTAATTAACATGCTCTGACCAACTAAACTTCTTTTACCATATTCAATTGATCCAAGTTCCTGGTTTTTTATGATAAAATACCATTCCTCCATGTCTAACTTTTCTATGTCTAACGCTTTTCGGTTTGCAATACCAGAAACCCCTGCCTTAACATTAACCCCCATTTGAGTATCTGGATAAACTTGCTGTAAATAAAGAAAGCGCAAGTATGAATAACTTGAAGTTTTATCCTTAGGCTTAGCATTGAAAGAATCTCTGTTGAAGGCGTAGCCGAATCTCAAATCTATTTTTCCGTCTAGTTCTGCATAAAATATTTCCTTATCCAAAATTGTTTTAGAGCTAGCACTATTCTGCAAAAACAATGATGAAAGCAGTGCTACCAGGTAGTACTTTAACTTCATAAATAAACTTAAATCTTTAATAAAAATTTAAGTTTAAACTCAATATAAATAAAAAACAACTTTTCAGAAGGCACCGCTGGTAGATTTTGCTGCCTGTTTTTGAGCTATATTCCCATAGATTATTGATACACTTGGTAATTTTCGCTTTAATAACTGCTTATTAATGGCAGAACGTATACGATTAATTATTTTAGATATACTTTTTACATCGCAGTTAATCAAAACAAAAAGCACTTTATTCTCATCAATATACCCTAGAAAATCATCACTACGGCAATTTTTATAAAAATGTTCTATGATAACTTTCAGTGCATTATTTGTCTCACTACAGCTACTATTTAAGCCAATCACTCCTATAGCTGCATTAATTTGATGTTGAAAGGCAAAATTTAATATAACGTATAACTCTAGAATAGTGGACTCATTGCCCGGTATATCGAATAAGTCATGGTTTTTATATTTTTTACCCATTAGATATTTATCTCTAAAGATTCCTAGTTTATGGGACAAACTGATATCACGTATTAATAGCTCATAATTTATTTTATTACTGGCAAATTGTGCAGTGCGGAAAACTTTTACTTTTGTCCTGATATCTTCTCCTTTAGCATCAGTTAAGGAAAAATCTATCACTTTAGGTAATATATCAAGTAAATCGTGCCCATTTTCGGTATACTCTAAATAATTCTTCACGTTGTCAGCTGCTCTTGTGCTTAAGATATTAATTAATGGCTTATTAAGCAAATTCTCCTCTTCATATTTTAACAAATCCCTTGCAACTTGATTGAGCCCTAAAATTAACACGTTTTTTTTCTTATTATCCTGACAAACAGATACCACAGCATCATCTTTTCTTCTTGCAGTTATGAAATCATCCATACTTTCATTCTATACAGCGTATTTATAAGTATAATAAGATTATATTAAGATTTACTTACTTATTGATATGCTTAATTAGGTATAGACAAAATGTCATATGGAATGGCTTTGTTGTAGAAGAATCAAGATTACTGTTTATAGACTTCAAGTTACTGCAAAAAATATTTTAAAACATAGTGATATCTTGACTTTACCTAGTTAATATTCCAAATTATAAAAAAACAGATAGTTCTATGACGACAAGTCTATTACAAGGCAAAAAGGGATTAATAACCGGAATAATAAATAAGAGATCAATAGCATACGGTATAGCAAAAACTCTCTCAGAGCACGGAGCAGAACTTGCAATCACCTACCAGAATGAAATAATAAAAGAAAAACTATCACCAATAGCAGATGAACTAAATGTGGAGCTAATATTACACTGCGACGTTTCAAATGAAAAAATCATAGATAACGCTTTCGAAATAATAGAGAAAAAATGGGGTACTCTTGACTTTTTGGTGCATGCAATAGCATTCTCCGATAAAAATGAGTTAGATGGTAAATATGTCAATACTTCACTGGATAACTTCCTCAATGCAATGCATATATCGTGCTATTCTTTTACTGCTTTAGCGCAAAGGGCTGAAAAAATGATGTCAAATGGTGGTAGTTTACTTACTTTATCTTATTATGGCGCTGAAAAAGTTATGCCAAATTATAACGTTATGGGTTTATGTAAAGCGGCACTTGAAGCAAGTGTAAAATATATAGCATGTGATCTCGGGCCACAAAATATCAGAGTAAATGCAATTTCCGCTGGTCCAATCAGAACTTTAGCATCTTCTGGAATAAGCGATTTTCACTCCATATCAGAATGGAATAGAAATAATTCTCCGCTCAGACGCAATGTTACAATAGAGGATGTTGGCAAGGCAGCGTTATACTTATTAAGCGACTTAAGTAGTGGCACTACTGGAGAAATTTTGCACGTTGATTCAGGATATAACGTTGTGGGAATGAAGGTAGTTGACTAACAAAGCACTAGTTCCTTCGGGTTCATACACAACTCTATCAGGAGTTTTGTGACTGTGATTGCAGAAAACATCGAACATATAATTCCTATTGATAGAGTGACAGAAAAGCCTCTTATTGCTCCACTGCCAATAATGAACATTATTCCTGCAGCAATTAATGTAGTGATATTTGAATCCAGTATTGTCTTTATAGCGTTTTTAAACCCTTCTTCAATAGCACGTTCCACTCTCTTGCCAGATTTGATTTCCTCACGAATTCGCTCAAATATTAAAACATTTGCATCCACCGCCATACCAACAGTAAGTGCAATACCGGCAATTCCAGGTAAAGTTAGAGTTGCTTCAAGCAGAGTGAGAATTGATAATATAAGAATTACATTAGAAAAAAGCGCAACAGAGGCCAATACACCTAATTTGCCGTAAGTGATAATTATAAATAAAGCCACGGCTATAATAGAGATTGTTGCTGCCATTTCCCCTGCCTTTATTGATTCTCCTCCAAGACTTGGGCCAATGTTTTTTCTTCAATTATTTTAAGTGGTGCTGGCAGTGCTCCAGATTTTAAAAGTATTGCAAGTTCGCTTGCTTGTTTTTCAGTGAAATTACCGCTAATTTCTCCCTCTCCATTTTAAAATTGGCTCACGTATTGTAGGTACTGTTAAGACTGTGTTATCCAGAACAATTGCAAAAGGTTTTCCCACATTTTCTTTAGTGATTTTTGCGAATCTTTTACTCGCTATGCTGTCAAATTTAAAATGCACTGTTGGTTTACCTAAATTTGCCGAATCTAACTGACGCGTTAACCAGCGAATCGCCACCTATTTCAGTTTTGCGGAATATTGGATAAGAATTACCTAAAGAATCCTTGAGCATGACAGTGGTTTCATGGTCTATATCCTGCACCTTGGCTATGTTAGTGTTTGCCAAATGAAAAGCTAGCTTAGCAGTTTTGCCAAGCAGAGATTTTATCTGCTTGGTATCTTCTACTCCAGGCACCTGCACTAATATTTTATTCTGCCCTTGTTTTTGAACGCTGACTTCCTTTGTGCCAAGTTTGTCCAAACGGCGCTGGACATTGTTTATTGATTCTGCAGCTACTTCACTGATCAAAGAATTTTTATAATGGGGTTTATACGAAATGAGAATCGAAGAATCTTTTCTATTTAGCTCTAAATTTGGATTTATCGCATTAATCAACACAGATGCTTTTTTATAATCATCAATATTATTTAAAGTTATAACGCTATTTTGTACGTTAGATTCAATATTTTTTGTTAGCAATGTCTCTTTTATTTCGTTAGCTAGCATGCTTAGCTTTTCCTTAAAATAGAAGTCTAAGTCTATGTTTAAAAGCAAAGATGCCCCTCCTTTCAGGTCAAGGCCTAAGTTTATTCTTTTTTTCGAAAATAAAAAGCTTATTATCAAAAGAAATTTGGCAGTGTTATGTATAAAGCAAATAAA
>NZ_AWUH01000192.1:0-11404 GCF_000689175.1 Wolbachia endosymbiont of Glossina morsitans morsitans
AAGTAGTGTTGAAATCTAAGAAAATTGCTACGCGAAGGAAATGCTTTCCTGGTTATGTCTTTTTATACGTGAATTTATGCGATGAAGTATTGAATTTTATCAATAATATACCAAAATCTCTTAAGGTTTATGGATTTTTGAAAAACGGTAATATTCCAAAGGTGATTTTGGATGATGAGATTCACTCAATGTCTAATGCACTTTATAATGCTCAAGAGACAAAGAAGTTATGGTTATGAAAAAGGTGAACAAGTGAAAATTAATGATGGTCTTTTTCAAAATTTTACTGGTAAGGTAAATATGGTAAACTATGAGAAAAAAATTATTAATGTGGAAGTATCGATTTTAGGTAAGCCGACAATAATAGAGCTTGATCTGGCTCAAGTAGAGAAAATAGAGGATTAATTATGAGTGTTATAGTTGCTAAGATTAACTTACTTATGGAAGCTGGGAAAGCAGTTCCAGGACCGAAAATTGCTTCAGTACTTGGTCCACGTGGTATATCTGTTCCTAAGTTTTGTGAAGCTTTTAATAAAGTTACTAGTGCTGCTAACGCTAATTATAAAGTAGGCGATTTAGTAACAGTGCGAATTTCCATAAAGGATGATCGCTCTCATGATTTTACTGTCAGCGGTCCGCCTGTGGCTTATTTACTTAAGCAGGAGGCTAAATTAAGTAAAAGTTCTGGTAAAGAATTAGTGGCTAAATTACCTATGTCTGCTATAATTAAAGTAGCAAAGTGCAAGATGGTTGATATGAAAGTGGATAATGAAGTTTCAGCAGTGAAAATGGTTGTAGGCACTGCAAAATCTATGGGTATAGAAGTTGTGGAAGGTTAGGTAAATCTATACATATAATGATAATCCTAAGCAGTGTTTGAGGAAGATTAATGAGTCTGCTTCAGCAAAATTTAATGAATCAGTTGATATTGCGGTCAATTTAGGCGTAGATTCACGTAAATCTGAAGAGCAGGTGCGTGGTACAGTAGTTTTACCTAAAGGTATCGGGAAGAATATTAAAGTAGCTGTTTTCGCTCAAGATAAACATTTATTAGAAGCTGAAAAAGCTGGTGCTGATATTGCAGGAGGAGAGGATTTAGTTGAAGAAATAAAAAAAGGTAGAAAGTTAGATGTTGATTGGTGCATTACTACTCCTGATTTTATGGCAAAAATCACTCCTATTGCAAAAGTATTGGGTGCTAAAGGGCTGATGCCTAACCCTAAATTTGGTACTGTGACTTCTAACATTGCAGAAGCTATTAAAACCATTAAGTCTGGTCAGGTAAAATTTAAGACAGATAAAAATGGTGTTATTCATGGTAAATTAGGAAATATTAAATTTGATATTGATGACTTGCTGGAAAATTTAAAAGCCTTTCTTAAAGTAATTAAAGATAACAAACCTATTTCTGCGAAAGGAATTTACTTTAAGGGTGTTTTTTCAAATTCAACTATGGGTAAAGCTTATAAGATAGGCAAAGTGGAAGATATAATTTAAGGGAGTGATACCGTGAAGCGTAAAGATAAGGATGAATTTATACAGAGCACAATAAACGTATTTGTAAATAATGATTTCTTGATATTAGTAAATTTTAAATCTATAAATGCTAATGATTCATTAACTCTGAGGAATAGTCTGAAGTCTATAGCAGGTGGGGTATTAGTAGTTAAAAACACTCTAGCGCGCTTGGCTTTGGAAAGGACTGGTAAATTATCTTATTTATCAGGCAAATTTTCCGGTCCTGTTGCTATTATATACTCTAGTGGCATAGTAGAAGCTGCAAAATTAATAGTTGATTTTACTAATGCTAACAAAGAAAAAATGTCTGTGATTTGCGCAGCTCATTTAAATGAATTGTTAACAGTGGAAGATGTTAATAAACTGGCTAAGTTGCCTTCTCTGGATTAATTGCGTGTTAAAATTATGCGTTTAATATATTCCTGCTCGGTTAGCGTTGTCTATTAATTCATCTTCCATGAGGCTTATGAGAGTTTGGGATTATTATAGTTCTAAAAAATAAATTTGTTGTTAAGTAAGGTGGTAATTATGAGTAATGTAACAAGTTATTTGGTTGATAAAATATTATCTTTAAACCTATTAGAGGCTTCTGAACTTGTAAAAGTTTTAGAAGAGAAAATAGGGGTGCCTGGTGGTTCTTTTCTTGGTGGAGCTGTTGGTGCTGGGGCGCCTATTGGTGATAATGCTGCTGCTCCTGCTGCTCAAGAAAAAGCTGAGTATAAAGTTGTGATTAAAGAAATTGATGCGAGTAAAAAAATAGGAGTTATTAAAGCTGTGAGAGAGGTTAATTCTACATTGGGTTTAAAAGAAGCAAAAGAGTTGGTTGAATCTTTACCTAAAGATTTGACTGCTAATGTTCCTAAAGACGAAGCAGAAAAAATCAAGCAAAAACTTATTGAAGCAGGAGCAACTAAAGTGGAGCTT
Organism: Wolbachia endosymbiont of Glossina morsitans morsitans; assembly: GCF_000689175.1. Classification (NCBI taxonomy): domain Bacteria; kingdom Pseudomonadati; phylum Pseudomonadota; class Alphaproteobacteria; order Rickettsiales; family Anaplasmataceae; genus Wolbachia; species Wolbachia endosymbiont of Glossina morsitans morsitans. Next base: position 2,443 of record NZ_AWUH01000192.1, read on the forward strand.
GAATAATATTTAATGTATTAATTTTATATTGATATAGCTCTTTTAATTAGTTTGGGGTATTTAAATGGTTGATTCTTCTTATATGTACGCTTCTGGTGCTTTTGTTCCTAGAGTTTCTTATTCTAGGTCGATTGATTTAAAAGATTCTTTATTGGATTTGGTTAAGGTTCAAAAAGAATCATATGATTCTTTTACTCCTAAGAATAAGGGTAATGAAAGACTTGAAGTTATCTTTCATACAATCTTTCCAATAAATGATCCTTTGCGTAGGGCTACTATTGAGTTTATAAGTTGTAGGGTAGATGATCCTAAGTATGATGAATCTGAGTGTATAAAGCGTGGTGTAACTTTTTCTGCTCAGGTTATTGCTTCTATACGTCTTGTTGTTATGCAGGATGGTATTTCTCTTGATGAATATAAATCGATTAAAGAGAGTGGAGATCATTCTAAACTTGCAACCGTTGTAAAATCTATAGAAGAGCAGAAAGTCCACTTTTGTGGGTTGCCTATGATGACTGATAAGGGCACTTTCATCATTAATGGTGTGGAAAAAGTTATCGTCTCACAAATGCATAGGTCTCCTGGTGTATTTTTTGATAGCGATAAGGGAAAAACTTACAATTCTGGTAAATTGATCTATTCTGCTAGAATTATTCCTTATAGGGGTTCTTGGCTTGATATTGAATTTGATGTTAAAGACCATTTGTATTTTCGTGTTGATAGAAAAAGAAAATTGCCAATTTCAGTTTTATTAAAGGCGTTGGGTCTATCAAATAATGATATACTCGATAGATTTTATGAGAAAATAAAGTATGTAAAACATAAAGATGGTTGGAAAGTGCCTTTTGTTCCTGATAAATTTAAAGGAGTGAGGCTGCCTTTCGACTTAATGGATATTGAAGGTAATGTGCTGCTTAAAGCTAACGTTCGTATTACCTCAAGACTAGCTAAAAAGCTATATGATAATGAATTGAAAGAGTATCTGGTTCCTTTTAATTCTATATGTGGTTTATTCCTCGCAGAAGATTTAATGGATAGTGCTAGCTCTACGAAAATTTTATCTCCTGGTGAATCTATAAAGCTGGAAGACATAAAGAAGCTTGAGTTATTATCTGTAGATGAAATATCAGTGTTGAACATAGATAATTTGTTTGTTGGACCTTATATATTAAATACGCTTTTCTTAGATGAAAACATGTCTTATCAGGATGCGCTATATGAAATATATAGAGTTTTGCGTCCTGGTGAAGTTCCTGTTTTAGAGATAGTAGAAGAGTTTTTCCGTAATCTTTTCTTCAGTCCGGAATATTATGATTTGTCTAACATTGGTAGGTTGAAGCTTAACTCTTACCTTGGATTAAATTATGATGAGGATTTAACTGTTTTAACGCATGAAGATATTATTGAAATTGTGAAAAAAATAGTATTGTTACGTGACGGTCAAGGATCTGTAGATGATATTGATCATTTAGGAAACAGAAGAGTAAGATCAGTTGGAGAGTTTATAGAAAATCAATTTAGAACTGGGTTGTTGAAATTGGAACGCGCAATAGTTGATTCTATGTCCACTTCTAGTTTAGATAAAGTTTCTCCATCTGATTTTATTAATCCAAAAGTGTTAACTAATGTCTTAAGAGATTTCTTCAATTCTTCTCAATTATCTCAATTTATGGATCAGACTAATCCATTATCTGAAATAACACATAAAAGAAGGTTATCCGCGTTAGGTCCTGGCGGTTTAACAAGAGAACGGGCAGGATTTGAGGTGCGTGATGTTCATCCAACTCATTATGGAAGAATTTGCCCTATTGAGACTCCTGAAGGGCAAAATATAGGGTTAATCAACAGCTTAGCTATATACGCGCGTATTAATAAATATGGTTTCATTGAAAGCCCTTACAGAAAAGTAGTCAATAGGGTTGTTACTGATCAAATTGAGTATCTTTCTGCTATAGACGAAGGCTCACATCATATAGCTGACACTAGCGTAAAGCTTGATGAAAATAATTGCTTTGTTGATGACATGCTATACTGTAGATATGCTGGTAGCTTCGTCATGGTAAGTAGCGACCAAGTTAGTTACATTGACGTATCTCCTAAGCAGGTAATATCGGTTGCAGCTTCCTTGATTCCATTTTTAGAAAATGATGATGCTAATAGAGCATTAATGGGCTCAAATATGCAACGTCAGGCCGTACCTTTATTGAAGCCTACCGCTCCTCTGGTTGCTACTGGTATGGAGTCTTTTGTAGCTTCTGGCTCTGGTGCTGTAGTTTTAGCAAAACGCGATGGCATAGTTGATAGTTCTGATAGTAACTCTATAGTTATACGTGCTTTTGATAAAGAAAGGGTTAACTACTTGGACGTAGATATTTATCATCTAAGGAAATTTCAGCGTTCTAACCATAATACTTGTATTAATCAAAGACCGCTAGTGTGCGTAGGTGATTATGTTAAAAAGGGTGATGTAATAGCTGATGGTCCTGCAATTAACAGTGGTGAGTTGGCGCTTGGTAAAAATTTGCTAGTCGCTTTTATGTCTTGGCAAGGTTATAATTTTGAAGACTCTATTATTATTTCTAGTGAAGTTGTTAAAAAAGATCTCTTTACTTCTATTCATATAGAAGAATTTGACTGTGTTGTACATGATACCCCTTTAGGATCAGAAAAAATAACTCGTGCTATACCTGGTGTTAATGAAGAAAATCTATATCACTTGGATGATAGTGGTATAGTGAAAATTGGTACAAGAGTTGGTCCAGGCTATATTCTGGTAGGTAAAGTTACACCTAAACCTTCTCTTTCATTGCCTCCTGAAACGAAGTTATTAATGACAATTTTTGGTGAAAAGTCATTCGATTGTGCGGATTCCTCTTTATATACATCTCCAGATGTTGAAGGGACAGTAATTGATGTACAAGTCTTTACACGTAGGGGGGTTGAAGAAAATGAAAGGGCATTACTCATCAAACAAAAAGAGATAAATGACTTTGAGGAAGAGCGAGATTATATAATCAATGTTACTAGTGAATATTTCTATGATGAACTGAAGAAACTTCTTATTAATTCTGGTTCTCAAGATCGAGAAAAATTTGACTCTATTGAACGTGAGCAATGGTGGGGTGTAGGATTAAAAAACCAATCCATTTCTGAGCAAGTTAAGAGCTTAAAAAAAGATTTTGATGAAAAAGTATCACATGCAATAGCACAGTTTAAGCGAAAAGTAGAAAAATTACATGAAGGTTATGACCTGCCTCAAGGTGTGTCGATGTCAGTAAAAGTTTTCATTGCTGTGAAACATAGTCTGCAACCAGGGGATAAAATGGCTGGTAGACATGGAAATAAAGGTGTGATTTCTCGAGTTGTGCCAGTGGAAGATATGCCTTATTTGGAAGATGGTACTCCTGTTGATATTATTCTTAACCCTCTTGGTGTTCCTTCACGAATGAATGTAGGGCAAATACTGGAAACGCATGTAGGTTGGGCTTGTAGGAAATTAGGGGAAAAGGTAGGTAATATTCTCGATGAGATCAATAAGATCAAAAGTGCTTTTTGCAAGGGAATTAGGTCCCTTAACGATGATAATTTTACACAATTTGCAGTAGCATACCTTGATAATAAAAAAATTGAAAATATTGATGATGATGAAATAACGGCTTCTGTTTTAAATACACCTAATAAGAATGCACTAAATGACGAGTTGAATGAGTTAGTAGAGAACTATTTGAACTCTTGTAAAAGTTCATACAGCAATTTACGTAACTTCCTGATTGAGGTTTATAGCTATGGCAGTAACGTATCTATCTGTAATGATATTCGTAATATTAGTGATAATAATCTCATTGAATTTGCACGCAATTTACGTGATGGCGTTCCTGTTGCTGCACCTGTATTTGAGGGTCCAAAAGATGAACAAATAGCAAAATTATTTGAACTTGCTGGTTTAGATAACTCTGGACAAGCTGTATTATATGACGGTTGCAGTGGTGAAAAATTCGACCGCAAGGTTACAGTTGGTTACATGTACATGCTTAAGTTGCACCACTTGGTTGATGGTAAAATTCATGCGCGTTCAGTAGGGCCTTATAGTTTGGTTACTCAACCTCTTGGAGGAAAATCTCATTTTGGTGGTCAGCGTTTTGGTGAAATGGAATGTTGGGCATTACAAGCCTATGGTGCTGCTTATACCTTGCAGGAAATGTTAACTGTGAAGTCTGATGATATTAATGGTAGAGTTAAGATTTATGAATCGATAATAAAAGGTGACAGTAATTTTGAATGTGGAATTCCTGAATCCTTTAATGTGATGATAAAAGAACTACGTTCTTTATGTTTAAATGTAGATTTAAAGCAAAATGATGTAGTGATTGAAGATATATCTCACACTAACATTGCACAATCTTTTAATGAGGTTAGCATATCGATTGTTAGCCCTGAAAGTATTAAGCGTATATCTTGTAGTGAGATAGAAACTGCAAATTATCGTACGTTCAAAGTTGAGAAAGGTGGATTATTTTGCCCTAAGGTTTTTGGCCCTGTCAATGACGATGAACGTTTATGTGGAAAATACAAAAAAAGAAGACACAGAGGTCGCATATGCGAAAAATGCGAAGTAGAAGTTACATCTTCTAAAGTAAGAAGAGAAAGGATGGGTCATATAGAGCTTGCATCTCCTGTTGCTCATATATGGTTTTTGAAATCGCTTCCTTCAAGAATTGGAGCATTATTGGATATGTCTCTCAGAGATATTGAGAATATTTTATATAGCGATAATTATATCGTAATAGATCCTCTTGTTTCGCCTTTTGAGAAAGGTGGGATTATTAGTGAAAAAGCTTATAATGAAGCTAAAGATAGCTATGGGATCGATAGTTTTGTAGCTATGCAAGGTGTTGAAGCTATAAGAGAGTTGCTAACGCGCATTGATTTACATGAAATTAGGAAGGATTTAAGACTAGAATTAGAATCTGTTGCTTCTGAGATAAGAAGGAAGAAAATTATAAAGAGATTGCGTATTGTTGAAAACTTCATTAAATCTGGAAATAGGCCTGAGTGGATGATACTTACAACTATACCTATTTTACCACCTGATTTGCGTCCTTTGGTATCGCTTGAGAGCGGTCGTCCTGCAGTTTCTGATCTGAATCATCATTATAGGACTATTATTAATAGAAATAACAGGTTGAGGAAATTGTTGAGCTTAAATCCTCCTGAGATTATGATTCGTAATGAAAAAAGGATGTTACAAGAAGCAGTTGATTCTCTTTTTGATAATAGTCGTCGTAATACTTTGGTAAATAAAGCTGGTGCTGTTGGATATAAAAAGTCCATTAGTGATATGTTAAAAGGAAAACAGGGTCGTTTTCGCCAGAACCTCTTAGGAAAAAGGGTAGACTACTCTGGACGTTCTGTAATAGTTGTTGGTCCAACTTTGAAACTAAATCAGTGTGGATTACCAAAAAGAATGGCTCTTGAACTATTCAAACCTTTTGTTTACTCAAAGCTTAAGATGTATGGTATGGCTCCAACTATTAAGTTTGCTAGTAAGTTGATAAGAGCAGAAAAACCAGAAGTTTGGGATATGCTTGAAGAGGTAATAAAAGAGCATCCTGTTTTGTTGAATAGAGCGCCTACGCTACATAGACTTGGTATTCAGGCTTTTGAGCCAATCCTTATTGAAGGCAAAGCAATACAGCTTCATCCGCTTGTCTGTACGGCGTTTAATGCTGATTTTGATGGTGATCAAATGGCAGTGCATGTGCCAATTTCATTGGAAGCTCAGCTTGAAGCTAGGGTGTTGATGATGTCCACTAATAACGTTTTAAGTCCTTCTAATGGCAGACCGATTATAGTTCCTAGTAAAGATATAGTACTTGGTATATATTATCTGACTTTACAAGAACCTAAGGAAGATAATTTACCATCTTTTGGTGCTTTTTGTGGAGTTGAGCATTCCTTGAGTGATGGTACTTTACATATTCATTCTAGTATAAAGTATAGGATGGAGTATATTAATAGCAGCGGTGAAACTCACTATAAAACTGTTTGTACAACTCCTGGCCGTTTAATATTATGGCAAATTTTTCCTAAGCATGAGAGTCTAGGCTTCGATCTAATAAATCAGATATTAACAGTCAAGGAAATAACTGGTATAGTTGATTTAGTATATCGTAACTGTGGTCAAAGTGCTACAGTGGCATTTTCTGATAAATTAATGGTACTTGGCTTTGAGTATGCCACATTTTCTGGTGTCTCTTTTGGTCGTTGTGATATGGTTATACCTGAAACTAAAGCTACACATGTTGATCACGCGAGGGGTGAAATTAAGAAATTCTCTATGCAATATCAAGATGGGCTAATAACTAGAAGTGAGAGGTATAACAAGGTTATAGATGAATGGTCTAAGTGTACGGATATGATAGCTAATGATATGTTAAAAGCAATATCTATATATGATGGAAATAGCAAGTACAACTCAGTGTATATGATGGTTAACTCTGGTGCAAGGGGTTCTACTTCACAGATGAAACAGCTAGCAGGAATGCGAGGGCTCATGACCAAACCTTCTGGTGAGATTATAGAAACACCTATAATTTCTAATTTCCGTGAAGGATTGAACGTATTTGAATACTTTAATTCTACTCACGGTGCGCGTAAAGGTTTAGCTGACACTGCACTTAAAACTGCAAACTCTGGATACTTAACTCGTCGTTTAGTTGATGTATCTCAAAATTGCATAGTTACAAAGCATGACTGTAAAACAAAAAATGGTCTTGTTGTGAGAGCTACAGTTGAAGGAAGTACTATAGTTGCATCTCTAGAGAGTGTTGTGCTGGGTAGAACAGCTGCAAATGATATATATAACCCAGTGACAAAAGAATTATTAGTAAAAGCAGGGGAATTAATTGATGAGGATAAAGTAAAGCAAATCAGCATTGCAGGTCTTGATGTTGTAAAAATTAGATCGCCTTTAACTTGTGAAATAAGTCCTGGTGTATGTTCTTTATGTTATGGAAGAGACCTTGCAACTGGTAAAATTGTTTCAATAGGTGAAGCAGTTGGTGTTATAGCTGCTCAATCTGTTGGAGAGCCAGGTACTCAGTTAACGATGCGTACTTTTCATATAGGTGGAGTAATGACTAGAGGCGTTGAATCCTCGAATATTATAGCTTCTATTAATGCTAAAATAAAGTTAAACAATAGTAATATAATTATAGATAGAAACGGAAATAAAATTGTGATAAGCCGTTCCTGTGAAGTCGTGTTGATTGATAGCCTTGGTAGTGAGAAGTTGAAGCACAGTGTACCTTACGGCGCTAAGCTTTATGTAGATGAGAGTGGGTCAGTAAAAATTGGCGATAAAGTTGCGGAATGGGATCCTTATACATTGCCTATTATCACGGAGAAGACTGGTACAGTGTCTTATCAGGACTTAAAAGATGGAATTTCGATCACTGAAGTGATGGATGAATCTACAGGAATATCAAGCAAAGTAGTAAAAGACTGGAGATTGCATTCTGGTGGAGCTAATTTACGTCCTCGTATTGTGCTGCTTGACGATAATGGTAAAGTAATGACACTCGCAAGTGGCGTTGAAGCATGTTATTTTATACCAATCGGTGCAGTGCTCAATGTACAAGATGGCCAGAAGGTTCATGCAGGTGATGTTATTACAAGAACACCAAGAGAGTCAGTTAAAACTCGTGATATTACTGGTGGTTTACCGAGGGTTATAGAGTTATTTGAAGCACGTCGTCCTAAAGAGCATGCTATTGTTAGTGAGATAGATGGCTATGTGGCATTTTCTGAAAAAGACCGTAGAGGAAAACGCAGTATATTAATTAAACCTGTAGATGAACAAATTTCTCCAGTTGAATATTTGGTATCAAGAAGTAAGCATGTAATAGTCAATGAAGGTGATTTTGTACGTAAAGGTGATCTATTGATGGATGGTGACCCTGATCTCCATGATATTTTACGTGTGCTTGGGTTAGAAGCTTTAGCGCACTATATGATTTCTGAAATACAGCAAGTTTATAGATTGCAGGGTGTTCGTATAGACAATAAGCATTTAGAGGTGATCTTAAAACAAATGCTACAAAAAGTGGAAATTACTGATCCTGGTGATACTATGTACTTGGTTGGCGAAAGCATTGACAAGCTGGAAGTTGATAGGGAAAATGATGCTATGAGTAACTCTGGCAAACGGCCTACTCGTTATCTTCCTATTCTGCAGGGGATTACTAGGGCAAGTCTTGAAACTAGCTCCTTTATTTCTGCTGCCTCTTTCCAAGAGACAACAAAAGTACTTACAGAAGCAGCATTCTGCGGGAAGAGTGATCCTTTAAGTGGATTAAAAGAAAATGTTATAGTAGGAAGATTAATTCCTGCTGGTACAGGTTTGATTATGAATAAGATCAGAGCACTTTCACTTTGTGATAATGTGGATAAATATGAAAAATATTTTGATATTGAAACTTATGACGAGGAATGGTTGATGGATAATGGTTGTCATTTACACTCTGGTGAGGAAGAGTGCGTAGTGGCATACGATCAGTCGAATTGAGTACAGCTAGTGCGTCTCTTGACCAACAAAGCCAGTAATATTTTCTTTCACTTCTGTGCTATCTGTCATGTAATTTACTCTCACACGAAATTCAGATGAGCCTGGAAACCCGCTACTGTACCAACCTATGTGTTTGCGGGCCATCTTTATTCCTGTGTCATTTCCATAGTACTCAAGAATATTGTCGTAATGCTCGAGTATGATGCTTAATCTCTCTGGAGCTGTTGGCTCAGAAGTTTCACTTCCACTGAGAAAGTTCATTGCTTGATTAATCAGCCAAGGTTTACCGTAGGCACCACGACCTATCATCACTCCGTCTGCTCCAGATTCTTTGAGAGCATTCTGAATATCATTTAAATTTTTAATATCACCATTTACTATAACTGGAATTTTCAC
>NZ_AWUH01000193.1:0-3026 GCF_000689175.1 Wolbachia endosymbiont of Glossina morsitans morsitans
GAGTAGGGCTTCTCCAGTTGCTTTATATGTCCTCATTACCATGCCATCACTATCACCCCGCTAAAGTAGATATGCCATATCATTCGGGTTTTCAGCTATCCCTATTGCCTTCGCCCTACCAACGTGGGCTCAGCCTTTAGGATTTGTAATTTTCGAGGCCACCTATGTGTTCGCTTTCGCTACGGCCTGGTAATTCGCCCTTATCCTACGATTACGTTGTCGGCAGGCTTCAACACTTTGGTCTCCCTGCTGCTCCATGCTGCTACCCAAGCTACGGGACTCCGACTTTTATCCCGGTAGGTTTAACTCCTACTGAACATACTCACCTTCTCTGGACACACGCTGGTCTATCACCCACTATTTTAATATTGCCATCGCCATTAGCACTTAATGTAATGCTACATTTTTTTTCACCTACATACCAATGAAACTTTATTCCATATTGAGCTGTGGTACCTAAATCATAGTACCTTACTCTTTTATCATCTATGTGGCCTTTTATAACTTCTCTCTGACTACCATTTAATATTGAGAAACCAGCAATGTTGTTTTCTGTGCAGAATTTACTATTTAAAAACTCACTTATTTTAATACTCGCGTTTTCATTGTTATTATCTTGTAGTTTAATTATTGCACACAGATCACCATCCTTATACTTTCCAATTGATACTCCATCAATAGTATCGTTTTCTATGTACTTACTAAATTTGGTTTTAGCTTCTTCTTCTAATTTTTCTGTATTCGTTTTCATTAGCATCGTCAGGATATTTATTTACATCATTACCTTGATTCGTTGCACTTTGTGGCAGTTGCTGCTGTTGCATTTTTTCTCGCACTTCTTTCATTTTTTTCTGAAGTGACATAGCTTGATTGAGTTCGTCTCTTCTACCATCGTTACCATTATCAAGTAGCTTTAAAGCTTCTACCACTATGTTTAAGTTTTTATAAGCTACTTCAATATTATACTTATTATACTTGTCACTCAAAGGCTCATTGTTAGCTAAAGAGTGTTTCAAGCTATTCCAACAATCCTCTTCAATAATAGCATGTTCTATTGTAAGCGATTGATTGATACTCCAAAGCTTTCTGATTATTTCTTCTTTTTGATTATGATCCTTTCCAACTAGCTCCTGACTTTCTTTAATATCTTCAACCAGGTTATTAACATACACAGGCGATTTTACTATCGACCTGCTCCTTATTAATTTATTAGTTTTTTCTCAATATCTTGAAGTTTTGTCAAAATCATACACTTTCCCTCACAAAATTATCTAACATTATATACATAAACATTAGGAAATTTTCAACATATTTATGCATCTCCTATTACTCCTTCAACATAGACGACACTTTTTTCGAACAGGAAATCACTTTATTAACCATATAGTTTTCATGATTATTATCTATTTTAGGCAACTCATACAGATAATTTACCATCATTCCAGCCGACTGACTAATACCTTTTTCAGAAGTATCTGCCATCCAGTTTAATTGTTTTATCGATGCACCTTTGCTTAAATGAAAATGCGCCACCGGATCATAAGCATTCCTATTACTATTATTCACTTTTAGTAAATAATATGCACATAGTTTAAGCATGCATTGTTTAGTTTCATTTATACATTCAACGTTAGTTTTTAATTGCTCTGCACTTTCTAAAATTTCTGCACTAGATTGTTTTATATTTAGTTTGCCCAATAAAGTGACATCTTGGTTTAGGTTGTTTTTTAGCCATTTCGTAAAGCCAGGTATTGGAGAAAGAGTTGCGTATGTTTTTATACTTTTAAACTCCTGTGATAGCTTTTCTACAACCCTTTTGATCAAAAAATTACCAAGGCTGATTCCAGATAACCCTGCTTGAGTATTTGATATTGAATAGAATATAGCAGTGCTCGCACTACTTGGATCATTTGAAGGTACCGACTCATCTAAAAGGTGTTGAATACTATCTGCAATCTTATCCACCAATGCAACCTCTACAAAAATTAGAGGTTCGTTTGGTATCTTGTAATGAAAAAAAGCAAAACAGAGACCCAGCCTGTTTTTTAAGTCATCCCAAGAGGAAATTTTATGCACAGCTTCATATTTTATAAGTTTTTCTAGCAATGATGCAGGTGAATCCCAGGTGATTTGACGAAGATCAAGTAGATCAACATCAACCCAAGTATAGAGTATATTTTTTAATTCGCTTTCTAGTGGATTCAAGCTTCTATATTGGTTCTTTAGCTTAAGCACGTCAGAACGCATATCAACAATAAACTTAAGGCCTTCTGGTAAAGAAATAAATTGCTTTAATATTTTAGAACGCGGTGATTCAAGAATTTTTATTAAATCCTGTTCAAATTTATAGTTTAACTCGGGATCTTGGTTTTTCTTATACTCTCTAATTTTCTCATCTATTTCCGCTTTATTCGGATTAAATTTTTCTGCCAGGGTTTGTAGAAATTTTATTTTACCTTTCTCTGATAAGCTTAAGTACAAGTTACCAAGAGATACAGCGTTTTTACGTGCTGAAACCTCCCCTCCCTTTGGATTTAAGCACTCGTTCATCTTCAAGACTAAACTATCGATATCGCGACTGTTGCTTAAATCAGGACTGATGTTACCAATCCACGATCTTACAGCATCTGCCACTCCACCTAGTATTTTAAAAAAGCTTCTTACCGCCTTTTTGTCTTCAACTTTCACTATATCAGTTTTTACCAATGATTCTTTTGTCATAGATTCCCTTTATTATACATAGCTAATGCAAGTCAGGGTCATACCGCTGCGATATCTCTAGATCCCGCTAACAAGTAGCGGGATGAAGAATTTGTCGTTTGTCAAATCGTCGGTAAACCCAAGTTATTTTAGCTACATATAGCTTAAGTTAAAGGAAAATTTTAGCTACATAGCAGGCACTATTACTAGATTATTAATAATTCAGTAATACAATAGACTTCTTGCACTACCTCCCAAGCCACAACTGTCATTCAGTAGAAACGAAAAAACTTACTTGACAAACTCCGCCAGCCTCCTTATCATGA
>NZ_AWUH01000193.1:3053-9262 GCF_000689175.1 Wolbachia endosymbiont of Glossina morsitans morsitans
AAATATATCTTTCTTCTCAGGTCTTGTAATTTTATCGGCATTTTTGTCATTTTTACCTTTACCTTCCTTTTGTTAAAAGATCTCCACTAGTAGGGTGCCTTTGCTCCATGAGAGTTACCTCACTTCTTCACTACTACGCACCCATCCGCCACCCTCTCATCTTCGGTTCATTTCCTGTTTTCCAGTTATAGAACTTACCGCTCCAAGGTATTTCTTCCTGGGATGAGTAGGGCTTCTCCAGTTGCTTCATATGTCCTCATTACCATGCCATCACTATCACCCCGCTAAAGTAGATATGCGTTATCATTCGGGTTTTCAGCTATCCCTATTGCCTTCAGCCTACCAACGCGGGCTCAGCCTTTAGGATTTGTAATTTTCGAGGCCACCTATGTGTTCGCTTTCGCTTCGGCCTGGTAATTCGCCCTTATCCTACGATAACATTGTCGGTAGGCTTCAACACTTTGGTTTCCTTACATGCTGCTACCCAAGCTACGGGACTCCGACTTTTATCCCGGTAGGTTTAACTCCTACTGAACATACTCACCTTCTCTGGACACACGTTGGCAATTTACCTCAAGTTAGCGCGTGACACTGGAATGACACCCTTGGTGGCAGACAGCTAAAGGAAAATATCAACTAGGTTTATAATCTATCACTACCGTGTTTGCAATTTTGTCGTGAAAAGCTTGTTTATGTTCATCACCTACTGCACATACTAAAACTAAGATTAGTATAGCTAAGAATAAAAGGGGATTACAAAGTGATATGCAATAAATTATAAAAAGAGCTATAGTCCTTTCCATTGCTTGCATTGTAGTGATTGACTCAAATGTATCTTTGTCTTTTACACGCATGCTAAATAACAAGTGTCCTGGAGTGCCGCCAACTTTTACAAGCATGAATATATGAAATACGAATGGTATCATTAAAAATAAAGAAAATACAATCGTGGTGATTACAATTATTGCACCCATGATCCCTTGTATTGCGTGTGCAAGTGAGAAACCCACCGCCATTAAACCAAATGGTATTGCGATAAATAAAATACAATCAACTATAAATGCTAGAGTACGTCTTGTCATCGTTGAGTAGTTTACTTATTTATCCATGTACTACCTATAAAGAAAAATATCAACTAGATTTATAGTCTATCACTACTGTTTTTGCAATTTTATCGTAAAAAGTCTGTTTGCGTTGATCAAATACTGCAAACAAAAATAAAATTAGCACAATTAAAAGATATAGAAAAGTATAACCATGATAATGCAGATGAAGCAAAAAGCGAAAAATAATCCAGATGCTTCCCTTAGAAATACATCTTATTGTTGCTTGCATTAGGGTAGCATTTGTAAATGTATTAGCATTTTTAATATGCATACCACACAATAGTTTTCCTGGGGTACCACTAAGTTTTGTTATCATTAATATTTTGAATACTGTTAGTACTAATGTTGAGATCGCTATATAAGCTAGAAGTGATATTGTTGTTACTAGTTGTTCAATTTCCTGAACAAAATCTTCATCACTTAATAACATAAATACAACATAGATAAAATCAGGAGAAAATATGAGAAAGTCAAGTACTTCTGCCACAATACGCCTTGCAAACCCTACATAATTTACTTTAACATTTATTTCAGTATTCATAACCTCACCTATATTTCATAATATCATCATATAATATAAAAATACGTTATTAAATAACCGTAAATATACTAATTTGGGTAATATTAGCTACTTGTGTCACTCTATTATTTGAATTAACATTAAATCATTTACAGTTAGGGAAGTTATGTCAACACCAATCACAGTTGCATATGGCGACGGTATCGGACCAGAAATTATGGAAGCGGTGCTGTCGATATTGCACGAAGCAGAAGCGAAAATCTCAATAGATATTATTGAAATAGGTGAGCGTGTTTACAGTAAAGAATGGTCTCACGGAATTTCTCCAAGTGGTTGGGAATCAATTGAAAGGACAAAAATATTATTAAAATCTCCGACAACAACTCCTCAAGGTAAAGGCCACAGAAGCTTAAATGTAGCGCTCAGAAAGAACCTAGGGTTATATGCAAATATCAGACCATGCATTTCATATCATCCTGTTATAGAAAATAAATTCGATAAGTTTGATATCGTAGTAATACGTGAAAATGAAGAGGACGTTTACACCGGAATAGAGCACAGGCTCACTGGTGACTCTTACCAATGCACTAAAATTATTACTAGATCCGGCTCAGAAAAAATATGCAGGTACGCTTTTGAATATGCAAAAAAACATAGTAGAAAGAAGGTAACTTGTCTTACTAAAGATAACATAATGAAAATGACTGACGGAACTTTCCATGCGGCGTTTGATCGTATTGCAAAGGAATACCCGGACATAAAGGCAGAACATTATATAGTCGATATTGGGATGGCACGTGTTGCCACAGAACCGGAGAATTTCGATGTTATAGTAACCGAGAACTTATATGGCGATATATTATCGGACATTGTGGCGCAAACCTCTGGATCTGTTGGACTCGCTGGAAGTAGCAATATAGGTAATGAATATGCAATGTTTGAAGCAGTGCACGGTTCTGCTCCTGATATTGCAGGAAAAAACATAGCTAATCCTTCTGGACTTTTGAATGCTGCAGTGCATATGTTGGTCTACATCAGTCAAGTGAGTACTGCAAAACTAATTTACGATGCATGGCTCAAGACTTTGGAGGATGGAATACATACCGCCGATTTATATAAAGAGAAAAAGAGTAAACAGAAAATTGGTACCAAAGAATTTGCAGAAGCCGTTATAGATAATCTAGGAAAAAAACCGAAAACATTATCTGAGCTTACAGTCGGTAGCAGTACAAATAGCAAAATAAGTGAAATACAAAATAGCTATGAACAGGACTATAAAACCAAAAAGCTAGTAGGTAGTGATATAGCGCTTGCTTGGGACAAATCCAGCAACTTTGACCAAATAGTTAGGTTATTTGAATCGAGTAATCTGCAAATGATAGCAATATACTCAAAAGGTCTTGCGATTTGGCCAGGAAACTCAAAACCTTCAAGTGATCAAATAACCTGTAGGTTTATCGCAAATAATGAAAAGCAAGCTATTACAAATAGTGATGTGAATAACTTGCTAATCAAACTTGAAGAACACAATTTTGACGTGGTGAGAATGGACAAATTGTATTTGTATGATGGGAAAGAGGGGTTCTTTGTTTAAATATTTAAAAGAGGTGTGGTAAATGAAATGGACTCAAAAAAAGTAGAACTAATATTTGAAAAGTTTCAACACTCAAATCCTGCGCCAAAAATAGAGCTAAATTATACCAATCATTTTACGTTACTGCTTGCGATAGTTTTATCAGCGCGGACAACTGATGTAAGCGTTAATAAAATTACAAGAGAACTATTTAATATCGCTGATACGCCAGAAAAAATGCTGAGCTTTGGGCAAACTGAGCTGAAAAAATGCATAAGCAGTATTGGTTTATATAATTCCAAAGCAAAAAATATAATCGGGCTTAGTAAAATATTGGTAGAACGATACAACAGCAAAGTACCTACTAATTTTGATGATTTGGTGTCTTTGCCTGGAGTGGGGAGAAAGAGCGCTAATGTGTTCTTAAATTCGGGGCTTGGCATTCCAACATTGGCAGTTGATACTCACGTTTTTAGAGTGAGCAATAGAATTGGGCTTGTGAAAGAAAAAGATGTGTTTAAAACAGAGCAATCTCTTTTAAATGTGGTTCCCAAAAAATACCTGCTTTATGCTCATCATTGGCTAGTTTTGCATGGTAGATATGTTTGCAAAGCACAGAAACCTTCGTGTGAAACGTGCATAGTTCATGATTTATGTGAATTTGAGTGCAAAAGGTATAAAGTCTAGTATTCCTTCTTTTGTCATCCAAGTAGCTATAGAAACGAAAAAACTTACTTGACACATTTTGCTGGAATGATACAAGTTATAGCCTTTCTTATAATAGTCCGAATGCGATAAGATACGTGTTTATGGCTATAGCAGGCCAGTAGCATATTACGGTCTGTTCGGATTATTGTAAAAAGAGCTATATTATTCAAACAGCAGTCATGCAAGAGATCTGATTACATCTAAGCTAACAATGGACCACTAGATATATTACTAACCACGTTGACCTGATTCAATATTTTATTAGTGGGATTGAAATAATTTTCTATAAATTCCTTATATATAGCTGTTAACTTGTGTATATCGTTTACTGATACGCATTCGTTTATCTGATGTGCAGTTTTGTTGATTATACCAAATTCAATCACTGGACAAACATCTTTGATAAACGCAGCGTCAGATGTGCCACCACTTGTGCTCAACGCAGCATCAATACTGATAACTTTATTTATTGCATCAAGCATAATATCAGTATTCCTATCGGGAGTAGAGAGGAAAACGTCCCTGCTGCTATGCATAAAAAGCTTATAATCGTCAGTTACACTAGAGCATATTTCATCAATCAGCTTATATAAGCCACCCGGTGTTTGTTCATTGTTATATCGAATGTTAAAACGTGTAGTTGCTGAGCCAGGTATTAGATTGCTAGTATTATTTCCAACATCGATAGTAGTAACTTCGCAATGTGAAGGCTGAAAATATTTATTACCATGATCAAAAGTAGTATTTTTTACCTTACTCAATATCGATATTACCTTATATATTGGATTGTCTGCTAGGTCTGGGTAGGCAACGTGCCCTTGTTTTCCATGGCAAATTAATTCAAATGTTACAGAACCTCTTCTGCCTATTTTTATGGTATCACCTAATTTCTTACTACTGGTTGGTTCGCCAACCACACAAAAATCTATCTTTTTCTGCTTATTTTTCATCCATTCCAAAACTGCCTTTGTTCCATATTCTTCCATGCTTTCTTCAGCACTGGTAATCAATGCACTTATCGAACCATTAAATTGAAACTTCTCTGCAATCAAATTTACCATAGCAGCAATAAATGCAGCTACTCCGCTTTTCATATCAGCGGCCCCTCTTCCATATAGCATTCCATCCCTCACTTCTGGATTAAATGGACCAAATGCCCAATCTTTTAACTGACCCGGTGGTACAACATCAACGTGCCCAGCAAAGCACAAATTTGGTACTCCATTTATATATTTCGCATAAAGATTTTTAACTTTATCACCAAATTCTAAAATCTCACAATCAAAGCCGCTCTNCTTGAAGATTGTTGCTATACACTCTATTGCCCCGCTGTCTTCTGGTGTTATACTCTCAAAAGAGATCAATTTCCTAGTTAGCTCCACAGGGTCAATTTTCATGTCAATCTTAAAATACTTATACTGCTATATTGTAAACACTCTATGCACTATTTAAAACAAATATTACATCAAACTGAACAAACTTTTCTAAGGGAAGTAATAACAGATTACTACCTTGCTGATGATATCTATGAAATATGCACACGACACGGAAATGACGTCTTTCTAGTTGCAGATAAAAATACAGCAAAACTTTTAAACAAAAACGTACTTAATAAAATTCCTAACTTAATTATTCCAGCTCCACCTGTCATCCCAGCGCGTGACACTGGAATCCATNAGTTGTTTTCCTGGATCCCAGTGTCAGCTACTTGCATGACACCAAGCAGAGCTGCCTCTCTTGAAACCGTAAATCTAGTTAGAAACAAAGCAAAAGACAGTGACTTAATAGTTGCATTTGGTAGCGGCACTGTTAACGATATCTGCAAATATGCAAGCTACCTCGAGAAAAAAGATTATATATCGTTCCCAACAGCCGCT
Source organism: Wolbachia endosymbiont of Glossina morsitans morsitans (assembly GCF_000689175.1). NCBI lineage: Bacteria > Pseudomonadati > Pseudomonadota > Alphaproteobacteria > Rickettsiales > Anaplasmataceae > Wolbachia > Wolbachia endosymbiont of Glossina morsitans morsitans. The sequence goes on from NZ_AWUH01000193.1 coordinate 8,838, forward strand.
TCTATGAATGGATATACCTCTGCAAATGCTTCAATATTAGTAAATGGATATAAAAAATCGTTCAAAGCACATCTTCCAAGAGCAGTATATATAGATATAGACATACTTGCCAATGCACCACTGCGTCTCACATTAAGCGGATTTGCAGATTTCATTTGTCGTTCAACAGTTCAGGCTGACTGGCTACTATCTCATTTGTTGCTTGGCACAGAATACAATGAATTACCTTTTACACTTGTTCGCGATTTGGAGCAAATTTTGCTAAGAGAGTATACGGCGCTTACTAAAAGAAGTAGAAAAGTGGTCCTATTACTTATGGAAGTTCTACTAATTTCAGGACTTGGAATGGTAATATCAAAAGGCAGCTATTCTGCAAGCCAAGGAGAGCATATGATAGCTCACGCAATGGAAATGGTAACAAGAGA
>NZ_AWUH01000194.1:0-1476 GCF_000689175.1 Wolbachia endosymbiont of Glossina morsitans morsitans
GAGATTCGCTCCATCACCAACAGGATTTTTGCACATTGGAGGAGCTCGTACTGCTTTATTCAATTGGCTCTATGCAAAGCATCATGGTGGCAGGTTTTTGCTAAGAATTGAGGACACCGACAGAAAACGTTCAACGAAAGAAGCAATTGATGCAATTATAGAAGGGCTAAGATGGCTCGGTGTGAGCTATGATGGGGAAATAGTATATCAGTCAAAAAGAATAGAGCGGCATAAAGAAGTAGCAAACCTTTTAGTTGAGAAGGGTAGGGCGTATCACTGTTATTGCCCTGAGGATGAAGTTGCAGAAAAGAAAATAAAAGCAAGAGAAGAGGGCAAGATATACAAGCATAAATGTACTACAAAACCTCCTTCTTGTCATCCAAGTAGCCGACACTGGGATCCAGAAGAAAATATGTGGTCACGCGCTGGAATGACATCCGGTGTGAGGTCAGTTATCCGTTTCAAAGTGCCAGACTCACAAGAGATCGTCATTGATGATAAAATATACGGCCAAATCAAAGTAAATAGCAACCAGCTTGATGATATAGTGATCTTACGCTCTGACAACACTCCAACATATATTTTTTCCGTAGTAGTTGACGATCATGATGCTGGAATAACTGATATAATACGTGGCTCTGACCATCTCACTAATACCTTTAAACATCTGCTAATATACCAGGCTCTTGATTTTGACATTCCACGCTTTGCACATGTGCCGCTTATCCATGGGGAAGATGGGAATAAGCTATCCAAAAGGCATGGTGCCACAAGCGTTTGCGATTATGAAAAGATGGGAATATTGCCAAAAGCGATGCGTAATTACTTGCTGAGACTTGGCTGGAGTCACGGCAACGATGAGATTATTAGCGATGAGCAAGCAATAGAGTGGTTTAATTTAGAAAGTATTGGTCGTTCACCTGCACGGCTCGATTTCAAAAAACTGGAGCATTTGAATAACCACTATATTAGTAATATGAGCAATGAAGATATTCTGACTCTAATGCTTAGAGAAAATACTCTAACTGACAAAAAAAAGGGCTATTTACTGCAGGGACTGACAGAGCTAAAAAAAAGAGCAAACTACCTGACCGAATTATTGGATTTAGCAAAATTTTATATTCAAGATCCGCCACTTGATTTAAGTGAAGAGGCTGAGCAAATTGTCAAATCTAACCTCGATATAATCAAGTTACTCGCGTCATTTCTGTCAAAGATCGGTGATGAAAATTGGAATAAGTGTTTTTTATCTTCTCAGATCAAGGAATGTGCAAAATTGCACGATATGAAAATAAGCGATGTATACCACTCATTACGCGCCCCTATAACTGGAGTAATGGATGCACCTGGAATCATTGATATCATGGTGATTCTTGGTAAAGATGAGTGTATAAGAAGGTTACAAGCAATTTAAATGAAATAAGAAAATTTCTTGACAAGCTTTGCCAGCCCCTTTATCATGAAACTGAAGCTATT
>NZ_AWUH01000195.1:0-3580 GCF_000689175.1 Wolbachia endosymbiont of Glossina morsitans morsitans
TCCTCTTTGTCTGCCAGTGGTTTTTATTTTTAGTTAATTTTTGTCCATTGATCTTTACTTAGCCATAAGTATATATTTTAATTTAAATACTGCGTATTAATCAACAAAAACTTGCGCTTTTTGTTTAACCTATACTACGGTTAAGAAGCGATAGAGCTTTCAACTTCAAAAATACTATCTTCAGTGGAATCAGGATCTTCAATTTTCGCTACTGACACCACTTTTTCTCTACTTTCTGTTTTAAACAGAGTGACTCCTTGAGTGCTGCGTCCTGCAATTCTAATCTCATTGACCGAAATGCGAATTAACTTTCCTTTATCTGTAATAAGCATTATATTATCACCCTGCTCAACTGGAAAACTAGCAACAACATTACCGTTTCTGCTAGTAGTAAGAATATTGGTGATACCAACACCACCCCTGTTAGTTACTCTATACTCATACGCAGAAGTTCTTTTACCAAAGCCATTTTCAGTAATAGTTAATATAAACTCCTCATTCACTGCAAGTTTTAAGAATAATTCGTTATCTATTCCTAAATCATTCAAAGTCTTTTCCAATTTAGAATCAATGGAGTTATTAATTGCAGTCCCCAGTCTTTTTGCAAGTGGAACTTTTAAGTAAAGTTCTTTTGTTTCTGTTGCTACACCTATCCCATTTAATATGGTCATGGATATCACGCTGTCATTCTTTACAAGTTTGATACCTCTTACGCCATCTGAATTGCGACTCTTAAATTGACGCACATCACTTACAACAAATCTGATACTTTTTCCAAGCATTGTTGAAAGTAAAACATGGTCAATTTCATTACATACCTTAACCGATACTAATTTGTCTCCTTCATCGAGCTTTATTGCTATTTTTCCATTGCTTGGAATATAGTGAAAGTCCGCTAAGGAGTTACGCCTTATGTTTCCATAGGCAGTAGCAAAAACTATGTTTTGATTTTCGTCATTTTCACTTGGCAATGGCATGATATTAGTTATAGTTTCACCATCGCTAAGCGGAAATATGTTAACAAGTGCTCTCCCACGTGCGGTTGGCTCTGCAAGAGGTAACTTATAAACTTTTAATCTATAAACTCGACCAATGTTAGAAAAGAATAAAAAGCTAGTATGGGTATTTCCAACAAATAATTCTGTGATTACATCCTCTTCTTTTAATCCCTGTCCTAGCTTTCCTTTTCCACCACGACGCTGAGTTCTGTAGTGAGAAAGTTTTACACGCTTGATATAACCATTCATAGTTACGGTTATCACCATATCCTCTTGTGGAATTAGATCTTCAGCTTCAATGTCCGCGTCTGACTCTTCTATTGAAGTTTTTCGCGGCACAGCAAATCTGTTCTTTATTTCTTGTAAATTGTTTTTTATTTCTTTCATCAACTTCTCTTCTGAGCCAAGAAAAGCGATATATTCTTTTATCAGGTTGATCATTGAACTTAGCTCAGCTTCTAATTTGTCTTTTTCAAGGCCTGTTAAACGCTGCAGTTTCATATCAAGGATAGCCTTAATTTGTAGCTCAGTTAATCTATACACTCCATCTTTCAAAAAGCTTGCGCTATCTGAAATCAACTCAATAATAGTGTTGATTTCATTCGAAGTTTTCCATTCTTTATTTAAAAGTTCTCTACTTGCTTCCGCAGGATCTTTTGCACCGCGGATGATTTTTATCACTTCATCTATGCTGAGGACCGCAATGTAGAGCCCTATATATATATGAGCTTTTTCTCTCGTTTTTCTTAGACGAAATTCTGTTCTCCTGATTAACACTTCTTTTCTAAAGTCAACAAAAGCAGCTATGATTTCTTTTAACGACATCAAAGCAGGCCTGTTGTTATTGAGCACTAAAGTGTTAACACTAAAACTACTTCTTAGTGGAGTTAGCCCCAATATTTGATTAAGTATAAAACTTGCCTCAGCATTTCTTCTGAGGTCAATTACTACTCTAATACCAGACTTATCGGATTCATCCCTAATTTCTGTTATGCCATCAATTCTTTTTTCTTTTACAAGCTCACCTATCTTCTCAATTAATTTTACTTTGTTTACCTGGTAAGGTATTTCATCAATCACTATTGCTTGCCTATCTTGTGGCAGGTCTTCTATGTGAGTCTTGCCTTGCACAACAATTGATCCACGACCCGTTGCAAATGCTGATCTTATTCCAGACCTTCCAAGAATCGTTCCCCCAGTTGGGAAATCCGGCCCTGGCATCACTTCAAGTAACTCATCAAAAGTAACTTCAGGATTATCTACATATAATATACAAGCATCTATTATTTCTCCAAGATTATGAGAAGGAATATTGGTTGCCATACCAACTGCAACACCACTTGCACCGTTTAGCAATAGATTCGGAAACTCTGCAGGCAGCACAACTGGTTCTGTTTCATTTCCATCGTAGTTTGGCCTAAAATTAACTGTATCTTCATCAATATCATTCAGTAAAAAGTGCGACACTTTTTGAAGTCTTGCTTCTGTGTATCGCATTGAAGCTGGTGGATCTCCATCTATCGAACCAAAGTTACCTTGCCCATCAATAAGCGGTAAAAGAAGAGAGAAATCTTGAGCCATTCTAACCAAGGAATCGTAAATAGCTGCATCACCATGTGGGTGATATTTCCCCATTACATCCACAACTATACGAGCTGCCTTTTTATATGGCTTACCGGCATCGAATCCAGCTCTTGACATTGCATATAATATGCGCCTGTGAACAGGTTTAAATCCAAGGGCATGCAGTAGTATAGCCCGGCTTATGATAACGCTCATTGCGTAGGAGAGATAAGAATCTTCCAGCTCTTTTACTATTGAGATTGGTACTATATTATCCTGCATTTTTTATACTTTAATTGAAGTAATTAATAATACTAACATTCAGTTAAGCAAATGGGCAATGACAGACTTGAACTGCCGACCTCCTCGGTGTAAACGAGATGCTCTACCAGCTGAGCTAATTGCCCCTTTAGATCTAATTCTATAGCTCAATATTATTATTGTAAACAAAAATAGCAATAAATTGTATCCGTTCAGCAGAGTGGCAAAATAGGTAGACAAGGTGATCTAAAAAGATAATCATAGAGTAAATGTGAGGTAAGTCTTTACAATAAATGGTGTCATCCAAGTAGCCGACACTGGGATGGCTTTGTTGCATCGCTCAAGTGAAAAGAACTGGCAGTTACTGACAAAATTCATTATAAATAGCCATTTAAGACAACTTCTTTTTTATTGCCACAAAAAATGAGAGAGAGAGAGAATATAACAAATTTCTCCAAGAAAGAGGAAGCATTTTTTGATAGGCATATCTTCAATTGCTATATCGTAATAAACGTTAACTAGTCCTGAAATTGCTGTTAAACTGTCTGCAATAGTATCTGGCGTAAATTTTGCATCTGTAACATCATTTTTGTTTAGGTATGAATAAACTCCTTCAACATCAACCCTGATGTCGTCCATTTTGTAACCAAACGCACCACCACCAGCTATAAAAGGCGCTTTTAATGGACTGTAATCACCATTGTCTTTCTTATAGGTAATACCATCAACTTTTGTGAAAAGAGGTAAAATTTCACCGT
>NZ_AWUH01000195.1:3590-7220 GCF_000689175.1 Wolbachia endosymbiont of Glossina morsitans morsitans
AAATAGTATTTGAAGCCAGAACATCCACCACCTGAAACTGCAACTCGTAAAATGGAACTCTTATCCCCTTCCTGCTCTGCAAGAGAGTGGATTTTTTTTAGTGCATTATCAGTTAAGTTGATGTTGTAATTTGTTGACATAGTAACCACCGTTTATTATTGATAACTTATTATAGTAGAAATTTTACATGTCAAACAATAATTTTCTATTAAATTATGCATGTTTTCCAAGCAAAACAAAAGGGAGATACTTCAAAGAGCCAGAAGATGAGAATCGCAGCTGCTTTCAGCGTGAATCAAAGGGGCGCTGAATATATTCAGCGGGACAACGCGTGCTTGCCACCGCGAAACTAGTGCTTTATCATAGTGATTTGGGTTATAGATTGCATACGGAGGATAAAAACCATAATCTGCAATTGACGCTCCGTCAGGTGATGGTTCCATTGAGAATCCATAGTAATTAAGTGGAAGATTGGAGGTTAAATATTTACCGTTATCATCCCCAACGTGTAGCTCACTTCTACCATTGTGCTCACTATATTTGTTGTAGTAGATATAAAAATTCTCATGGTTAAGATTGAAGTGATCATCTAGATTATCGAATTGAATTGTACTGCCAAGCTTCTCCCGCAAAAGATTTTTGCTTTCATCTGTAAGCTTTATATGTGGAGAAAAGTATAGGTTCGCCTTTTTCTATTTCAAAGTTCAAAGTAATCTTGTCGTTGACCATTGGTAGCCTCCACAAATTCTATAAATCATTTTATTTATCAATCATACGGTCTGTACTATGAAAAATGTGTTAAACATTAAGATTTTCTCTGTACCGATTCATCTATATTGCCAAGCTTAATAAAGTTACAAGCTCTTTAAAACAATGTTAAACTCAATCACTATGGCAAAAACAGTTGACGTATTACTACCACTTCCAATTGATCAGTTATTTTCATATGCAATTGAGGAAAGTACTGAGATTTTACTTGGAGATTACGTAGTAGTACCATTTGGCAAAAAACGCTCAATCGGAATAGTTTGGAAATACAGTGATAAAAGTAACCGAGAATTAAAATTTATTGAGCAAAAAATCGATTTACCAAAATTGATTGCATTTGCAGAGTGGGTTGCGCAATACATCTTAATACCTATTAGTATGCTTGCCAAAGTGATAATGGGAGGAGTGTTAAAAGTAAATCACATAGATAAATTGGTTTGTGTTGAACAAAAGCAGGAAACAAGTGAAATAAGCTGCAAATTGAGTCCTGAACAGCAGGTAGCTAGTGATAAAATAATCAGCAATTTGAACGAATATTCAGTGACTTCGCTTGACGGTGAGACCGGGTCTGGAAAAACCGAAGTTTATCTCTCTGTGATTGCACAATTGATTAAGAATTACACTGCCGTTCCAAATGCTGCTCAGACTTTACCATCCCAGTGCCCAGAGACACAACTGTACGAACATTGTGATTTGGGTCTACAAAGAGGGTGTTATCCGAGTAGCCTGACACTGGGATCCAGTTTTTCATATAACCTCATTACAAATGTTTATTTTAACTTAAAACCAATACCTAATTTACAATCAAAATTCCTGGATTCCATTGTCAAGCACTGGAATGACACCTTTATACTCAAGGCAAAACCCACTGTAACATTTAGCATACCGTCTTTGCCACGTACTAGTATGACACCAGAATATGTTGAAATGACATCAGGAGAAGGTAATGCGCAAGTGCTAATCCTCTTGCCTGAAATTGTTTTAACTTCACAATTGGTAAACCGTATTCATGGTCAGATATCAAAAAACTTAGTTGAATGGCACTCAGAGCTCACTCCAAAAACTCGCCGGAATAATTGGCTCAGTATAGCGAATGGAAATGCGCAGATAATTATTGGTGCACGGTCAGCGCTTTTTTTGCCTTATAAAAACCTAAAATTGATTATCGTTGATGAAGAGCACGACTCATCTTTTAAACAAGAACAGGGAATTATATATAATGCTCGAGATATGGCGATAATCTTAGCCAAATTTGAAAATATTCCGATTATTTTATCATCAGCTACTCCACTGCTTGAAACGATTCATCATGTTAAAAACGGGAATTACAATCATGTAAAGCTAACTAAACGATTTGGTGGTGCAGAATTGCCACTCATTCAAGTAGTAGATATGAGGAATAACAAGCAATGGATCTCCTCTGAGCTTTTTGAAAGCATCAAACAAACCATAGAGAAAAAACAGCAGGTTATGCTTTTTCTAAACCGCAGAGGGTATGCACAACTGGCAATTTGTAAAAAGTGTGGATATAAAATTTCCTGCTTAAATTGTGCTGTTTGGCTTACATATCACAAGAAAAAAAATGCTCTTTTGTGCCACCACTGCTCTTATCAATTGAAACTTCCAGAAAAATGCTCTAATTGCCAAAGTGAACAGCCATTGTCCCTCTACGGCATAGGAATTGAAAGGTTGCTTGAAGAAATGGTGAAATTAATACCAAACGCAAAAACTGTGATGATAAGCAGCGATCAGAAGTCGGTTAGTAACGTAATTGACTTGATATTGAAAGAAGAGGTGAACATTATAATCGGCACACAAATAATTGCTAAAGGGCACAATTTTCCCAAATTAACTTTGGTTGGAGTAATGAATGCAGATTTGAGTCTCGAAAATTCTGATTTGAGAGCAGCGGAAAAGACGTATCAATTATTGCACCAAGTTGCAGGCAGATCAGGAAGGTTTAGTGAAAAAGGAATGGTAATAGTGCAAACTAATAATCCTGAAAGTTCAATAATAAAAGCATTGCTGCATCAAAAAAGAGACTCATTTTATGAAATCGAACTTAAGTCAAGACGCGAAGCCAAAATGCCACCATTTACCAGATTAATAGCGCTTATAATTTGTGGTAAGAATCAGATTGCAACACAAAAAGCAGCGAATGAAATAGTAAAATCTCTTCTTTGTCATCCAAGTAGCTTAACTACTTGTATCCAGGAAAAAAATGTAGGTGTAGACAAAAAGGAATTTGAAATTCTTGGCCCATCACCAGCAGCAATAAATTTTTTAAATAATAAGTATCGGCATAGGGTATTATTAAAAATACACAATAAACACAGTTTATCTATACAAAAAAAGCTGAAATATTGGATTAAAAATTGTAACTTGAATTCGAGTATTGCAGTGATAATAGATGTTGATCCTGTGAGTTTTTTTTAACGAGTTCCGTTAAGCCTTCTTGCCAATTACCACAACATTCTCACTGGGAAAAAAATAATCAGGTACAGCCATATTTTTCGGTGCAGGACCCCCAATCACTCGGCCTGATGTATCATAATATGAACCGTGGCAAGGACAGAACCAACCATTACCATCTCTTGTAGCGTGGTCAACCGGTACACACCCAAGATGTGTACATATTCCAAGCATAATTAACCATTCGTCTTTTCCTTCGTATACTCTCTGCTCGTCTAATTGAGGATCCCTCAAGCTCTTCACATTCACACCTCTTGCAGCTTCAATTTCTTGCTTTGTGCGTCTACGAATGAATACTGGTTTACCTTGCCACTTTACTTTTACTCCGTGTCCTTCCTGAATTCCAGACAAATTCACCTCCACTGTGGAAGTTGCTAGAACTTCAGCAGA
>NZ_AWUH01000196.1:0-2368 GCF_000689175.1 Wolbachia endosymbiont of Glossina morsitans morsitans
AAAATTCCTTAAATTACTTCAGTCAAGGCGTGTACATGCTCGTATAAAAAGGAAAAATAAAAAGAACAGAGCGCTACGCTTTTGTTCTTTCACGGCACTAGTTATCTCACTTGGCTGTCCTGTGTGTATATTGTTGAGTATATTAGTTAACTCTTACAGTGCCTTAACAGTAACGAAAATTTTATTGCCAGTTGAAATAAAATGCTGATCTTGCTTTGGCGAGTAATCCTAGTGGTTTGCGGTATAAGTCCATTGGCTTACTCAACGATTCTTTACGTAAGGTGTTTGGAGGAACTGATTTTAAAGACGGTGACGAAATTTTAAGTCGTAATTCTTACAAAGAACTAGAGAAATTTTTTCGTAAGAAAGTAAAAGATAGTGGTGAATATGAGATCTGGTTTACCGCGTCAAGTATAATTAATTCAATAAATAAAGATAAACATTTGAATGATCGTTATGCTAAATTACTTGATTGGCTAAAAGAAAAGAGGAGAGTGAAAAATTTTTTAATAAGTCTTTATTCCTTAAATCTGACTCTCGTGAACCTGAGAATGCAGGGATTTTAGGGGCATTTATCGGTTCATTAATGACAATTATAGTGTGCCTAGCATTAGCATTACCAATAGGAATTATGTCGGGCATCTGTCTTTACGAATTTATGCCTAAAAATAGGCTAATGACTAATATTGTAGAAATTAGCATGAATAATCTTGCTGCAGTGCCTTCAATAATATTTGGTGTAGTGGGCTTAACTCTCTATCTTGGCATATTTGGGCTACCACGCTCTTCACCACTTGTTGGTGGAATGACTCTTTCATTTATGATGTTACCTAATATTATAATTGCAACAAAAAATGCCTTTGCGAATGTTCCTATTACGATAAAAGATGCAGCGTTTGCGCTCGGTGCACCTCACATCAAGGTGATATTAGATCACTCTTTACCGATTGCGTTACCAAGAATAATACATGGTACTGTGCTTGCAATTGCAAGGATTTTAGGTGAATCTTCTCCTTTACTTATGATGGGTATGGTGGCATTTATTGCTGATACACCTACGTCCTTTTTCGATCCGGCGACTGTTCTACCTGTGCAAATATACATATGGTCAAGCAATCCTGAAATTGCATTTGTTGAACTTGCTGCTATCGCAATTATAGCTTTATTATTGGTGTTATTTGCGTTAAATTTAGTAGCAAATTTTGTAAAAAGGAAATTCGAATTTTTTAATTTTAGCAATTCATGAAAATCACAGTCCTATCTGGTTATGGCTTAAATTGCGAAAAAGAAACTGCATTTGCATTTATGGAATGCAGCAGAAAACTTGGTATTGGTAATATTGAAGTAAAAATCGTTCACATTAACGATATCATAGATAATCCAGGTGAACTGAAATTAAGCAATATACTTGCAATTCCAGGGGGTTTTTCCTATGGTGATGACACTGGTGCTGGTAATGCGTTTGCTTTACGTATTAAAAACAACTTGTTGGATGAGTTTCAAGAGTTTTTATCTCAGGACAAGCTGATTATAGGAATATGTAATGGTTGTCAGATATTAGTAAAATTAATTCCAGAATTCTCTAGTCTAGCTTTAATCCATAATGATATAGGCAATTATCAATGCCGTTGGATTAGAGTGAGGGTTAATTCAAAGAGTAATTCTGTTTGGCTACGGGGCCTGAGTGAACTATATCTCTCTATTGCTCATGGGGAAGGCAAATTTTTTATGGATCAAGATATTTTGAACCAATTGATTGAGAGCAATTCCACCGCATTACGTTACATTGATAAAAATGGCAACTATGCTAACCTACAATTTCCTTACAATCCGAATGGATCTACATACGACCTAGCAGCTTTATCAGATAAAAGTGGAAGAGTGCTAGCTTTAATGCCCCATCCAGAAAGGGGAATATTTTTTACCCAGCAAGATAATTGGCCCCTTAGAAAAAGAAAAGAGCAAGCGTTTAGGTGTTGCTGTGCCAAAATATGGCGATGGAATGCTTATATTTGAAAATGCACTAAAGTATTTTTGTTAAAATTTATTGATAGGGATTTATGGTCGAAATTATCCCCTGATATTGCAAAAAACTTACTTGACATCCTTCGCCAACCCCCTTATCATGAAACTGAAGCTATTTATTTATCTTCTCTGTGCAGATTAAATGACAAAAAAACTCGCGTATCTGGCGTCCCATGTTTAATTTTTTGCACTGTGTGCATCTTATGTCTTTATAAAATTCTAGGTTTTTACCTAATATAAGCTGAAATGCGCTTATAAAGCATTTAAAACATCAGAAAACGCCGATTTAAAAAATGGATAGTGAATAACTAGCTACCCTAGGGTTTCTTTTGCCTTTTTTTCT
>NZ_AWUH01000197.1:0-6743 GCF_000689175.1 Wolbachia endosymbiont of Glossina morsitans morsitans
ATTGTGATTGATAGCACAATAGAAATAGAATAGAATTGACTATCTTTGTCTTTTCTTTATTTACTTCTACTTCTAGTTTTGCTAATTCTTCTTGTAACCTTTTGTGCACTGATTTCTCAAGCCATTCCCATTTCTGGTGTCCATCTATCAGTATCACTAGATCAAGACTTTCAGTCTTATGATTTAAGAATATTACTTCTACTCCTGCTTTTTCAAATTCATCAAGTAGTATCATTTGATGTGTAGATTTTCTTGATAGTCGGTCCGGTGAATGAATGTAAATTTTATCAATTTGATCTTCTACTACTTTATCACGTAATGCATCTAAACCTTCACGTTCTAAACTCCACCCAACTCTTCTACTACTTTATCACGTAATGCATCTAAACCTTCACGTTCTAAACTCCACCCACTAAGCCCATTATCCTTAAATTCATTCTCATTCAATAACTCATGCTTATCTGCAGCAATTCTATGCTTGAACTCGGCAATTTGACTCTCTATTGTATTGTTCTGCGCTTGACTCTTCGATGAAACTCTCGCATATAAGGCCACTGTTATCATTTTTCTTTATCTCCTTTTCATTGTTTCTTTTTACCGCATACCTTAGTAACAGCTCATAGGCGTCTGCTAGATGTTGTTCCGCTAATTCATCTGGCTCGTATCGGCAAGTTAATGTTCTTTTTCTCATAGTTTCTCCTGCAAATGTTTTTGTAGTGCAAGGAGCCTTACCACTCCTTTTTTCCATCAATCCATTTACTCTTATGAAAAAGACCAAGTTTTATCAGCTACAGCCTTCAAATTTGGTCTAGCCCTTCCTTTGCCAACTGCTGTTGCGCTTTCTGATACGACTCTTATTTTTTTAACAAACTTTCCATTTTCTCTGTTTCTTCCTTTAATACCTCGGCTATTTCTTTGCTATTTTTCGCATAATCCATCGCTGTTATTCCAAATTTATGTGCTTGCTCTATTTCAGCCCCTGCTTTTACTAGCTCCTTAGCTATTTCTTTTTCTCCTACCATAAATGCAAGATGCAGAGGAATGCATTTATTGCCATACTCTTCAGCATTTACATTCCCTCCTGATTTTATCAATTCTCTAACTGTTTCTAGACGTTTCTCCATTATCGCTAGATGCAGTGCTGTATGTCCTCTTACATCTGCTGCATTCACATCTACTCCTTTTTCGATTAATAACCTCACTGTTTTTACCTCTACTGCATAATGTAGAGCTGTTCTTCCTTTTTCGTCTCTTTCATAAATATTTTTAAACGAGTTCTCTAATAGTGACGTATCTTTTTTACCCAGCTTTACCATAACTTACCCCACCTTTTCTTTAAACCTAAGCCTTCCTTTTTACCACCTCATCTATCATTGCATTCACTTGGCTGATTATCTTGCTTGCTAAATTGTGACATTCTTTCTTTATTAGCGATTTGTCTCTCTTGCTTATTTCTCCTATCTCTATTATTTTTAGCTTCGGCATGTAGCTTCCATTCAACATGTCTGCTATTTCTCCCACTAGCCCCTCTATTCCATAGCACGTCAGTTCTCTACTTTTTGTTATTCCTCCTTTTTCTCTCAAAAATTTACTCGCCTTTTCACTCTCTTTGCTATCACATAGACGATACTTTTCACTTTCCCAGATGTAATACATTGGCGTTGCGCCGTACTTATTCAGTTGATTAACTTCAGCTCCAGCCTTTACCAGCTCTTTTATTATTTCAACTCCTGCTCCTCCCATCTTGCACGCAGAGTGGAGTGGCGTACATCCAGTGACATATTGAGTGGCATTTACTTCTGTTCCCGACCTTAGCAGCACTTTTACATTTTCTAAACTCTTTGCGAATACTGCACAGTGTAGAGGTGTATAACCATTTTTATCTCTTGCATTTACCTCTGCTCCTTTTTTTATTAATAATCTCACTGTTTTGTAATCAGAGATTTCTACTGCTTGATGCAAGATCGTCTCTCCTCCTTCATTTCTTTTATTAATGTCTTTAAATCCGTTACTTGATACTTCTTTAAAAAACTTACTCTTGCTAAAACTCATTTCATACCTCACAAAATTAGCTTTTCTAGCGCCAGACAAATTTCTTATATTTACCTGCTGCTATTCAAGTCATGTCCTTTTTAGCATAAGAAAGCAAGTCCTTTTCTTTTTATTTCATACATTTTAACCTATTATTAATATAATATATGAGGATCTAAATATAAGCACTTAATTTACTATAGATATTACTTGACTATTTTTCCAACTTCTGTGTAAATGTCGATGTTCATGCCACTTTAGTACTCCTGGGTAAAATACTAAAATGTAATTTTCTAATTCGTGTATCGAATCTTTTTGCTCTGAATTTAATTCGCTTTCATAATGAACATTATGTTCTGCTAAACCAAATCTTATAACTTTCTGGTTGGTAAAATCTTCTACCTTGTAGTGGTGAGTAACGCTAAAGCTTTCTAAAATTGGCTTGGTTGGTAAAATCTTCTACCTTGTAGTGGTGAGTAACGCTAAAGCTTTCTAAAATTGGCTTATACTTTAAGTTCCACAGTTCTTCAGATAATTTGCTATCCCGTAGTAAAAATTTATTTCCTTTTTCTTCTACGCTACTTACTGGAAAGCACCCATTTATTTCTCCAAAATTCCAACTGTCTGATAATATAACTTGCGCTTTAGCAAACTTAATTGCCGGTAATAAGCTCTGTGGTAGTGGATATAGTGCTTTTAAGTTATACCATAAATGATGCCTTGGTAAACTTTTGTATGAGTTTCTGTTTCCCCAAGTACTGCTACACCTAATCGATATATGTCATTACTAAATGCTTGCTCATAATGAATCCGAAAAGTGCTAAACTTAAAATTTGGATTTAAGCTTTTCAGCTCAAATGTGTTCTTTCTACCAAATGACAGTACTGGTCCAGCTTTTTCAATTTTTATTCCTGAGTAATCTGATAACAAACTTCCAAACAAGCTTTCATCTAAAATAAACCTATCAACGTTGTAGTGATTGAAAATCCTCATTAGCCGCGATCTTGCTGATAACGATAGTTTTGCAAGTTCTACTACTGCATCCACAAAAAAGTTATTTGGAATATCTTTTATCCCTATCTGCAGTTCAAAAAAATGTTTACCAGGTGGTTCTTCGATAATTGTAATATCTTCTATATTTGCCCACTTTAGTGCTATTTTGAGTGATGCTGGGGTTCCTCTTAAACGCTGAAATTTTACTCCTTCCACTATGGCTTTTCTTCTATCTTTTACCCAGCGTAGTATTTCTTCTAACCCGTATTCTTCAACCAACCACGGCAATGTTTCCTCTTCTAATCTAAATTTAAACCCTCTTATACAGCTTGGATCAACCTTATAATCTGTTGCATCAACCAATGCTTGCTCTTGCTTTCTTGCGTTTGGCGGTAATAAACTTTTCATTTGTCTTTTCTTTTAAGTTGCTTTAATTTCCTTTACTTAGGTAGCTTATGAGTAAGCAAGAGATCATTTCAGAACTGATCAAAAATAAAGATGTTCTTAATATCGAAAATACTTTCCTTAATATTTGACCATATTATCCATACTTTAAAAAACAAGTTACAACTTCTGGAAGAAAATCAATACTTTCGTCTCTCTAACATTGGTCATTTTTATCCAGTAAACCTTAAACCACTTATTGCACGCAATCCCCTCACTGGTACGATTCCACAAAACAAAAAAATACGTTTTAAATCCTATCTAACTTGACGTAGCCAAGCACTGCACACTCATTACCTAGCACCATAACATCCTCTCTTGGCTCGATTAATTCCACATTTTCTACACCCTCTACAAACAAATTTGCTATTATCCAAGATCTTGTAACATTCCATCCCAGCCTTCTATTTGCTTTAAACTTCTTAATGAACTGCTTCTTGATTTCCTCCTTCGATATCAGAGGACTTATGCTCATTCTGCTGTGAATATCTATTTCCGTAATATTGCAACCAATTACTGTTACTGTATCGGTTAAAACCTTTATATCATCTCTAGTAACTTGCTTTCTTACAATTTCAAGTAGCTCTTCTAACACTATGCCATTTGTGGATAATTGTGTTGATAAGATTGAAATTTGTACTTTTCCTGGTATAGGTGATCCTACTAGTGCATCTTTTACTCTACTATCTGCTGACAGTGCATGATATTTATAATATTCCTTACTTCCTCCTGTTGACCAACCTGCTATTTTTGCTTTTACCCTCTTTCTAAATCTTTCATCCTCTCCTTCTTTTTGTCTTTCCACTCCATAAAACTCAGCCAAATTATCAAGATCTTCTCCTGTCGCAAATTTAAGTAAGTTACTCTTTACTGCTTCATTTACTCTTTCTCTTAGCAAAAGTTCTCGCCATGCTGCTACTTCTAATACCTTCATTGCTGGATCACTTTCTACCAATCCTGTAAAACTTGCATCTCGCTTTACTAACTCTTCCTTCATTCTCGAAAAGATTTCTTCATAACTCAGCTTTTCTACAATATTTAGCTGCTTCATCTTTAAACTACAATTTCATCAAAATGAATGTTTTTCCCGCTTGGTAAGTATAATCCTTCTAGATCAAACGTTACTTTTCCTTCTTTCACCTCTGTCATTTTTACTTTTTCTAGCTTAAATCTTTCCTCCCACCTTTGTAGAGCTTCTGCTACTGCTGAATAGATTTCCAAAGTTAAAACTCTATTTATTGGCTTATCTACTAATTCAAATAGTCTTGACCCATAATCTCTCCTCATTATTCTACTGTTAATAGGAGTGGTCAGTATATCAATTGTCGACTGCTTTAAGTGCTCTATTCCTTCTAACGTTTTTCCTGTTTTAGCATCCATACCCTTCATTTCTATTTTGCAAAGACGCTTTCACTGCCTTTTATTACTTTAAAACCACATGAAACTATATCTCCTACTCTTCCTACACTAAGACCATTTGCAAACACTGTTTTTGATCCTTGAATCATTACTTTTCCTTCACTAAAACTGTCTCCTTGTCTACATATTGACTTACCGTTTACAAAAACATTATTACTTCCGCTAATGCAGAAATGTGGTATAGCTTCTCCACAGTAGTCTCCTAACCTCACTATTCCTTTGTTCAATTTAAGTCGATCCTTTCTGCTTTCAGTTTTATTCCACTTTTTGTCATTTCTATACTTGATCCCCCAACTTTCAGTGTTATTTTGTCTACTACTTCAATCTCTAAATGATGTTTATCTTTATCGTATGACAACTTTGTTCCATCTTGAAATGTTAAGCTACTCACCTCTTTTTTATTTTCTGGTGCAGAGTACTTTTGTTGATATATTCCAGGAAGTACTACTCCTAATGATAACTCTCCCAATGGTGACAATATTACTACCTGTTCATTTATGCTTGGTGGTAGCCAGCTTCTTTCCTCTCCTGCTCTAGAAGTTATCCATGGAAGAAAATCTGTTAAAAGTTCTCCTATCTTCACTCTTACTTTTGCTTTCTCATAATCTACTTCTTTTACAACTCCTATTCGTACAATGTTTGCTAACTTTCTTTGCAGCTCTGAAATAGCAAAATTACTCTCTAACATTTTCTTCTATTATAATCGTATGTGGCTTAATCTTATTTTCTGTCCATATAGATTTACCTAAATGAAGCTGATGACTCCAATCAACCATCCACACCAAATATGCATCTAATTCGGGTCTAAATCCGTCAATTTCTGCAGAGATAAATTCTCCTGGTGAAACATTTTTTATATTCCATGTATTTTTGTTTACAACTTTTGCCACCTCAGCAGCTAATGTTCTGACAATAATAGCTGCATTTTCTATTGTGCTATCAATCACAATTCGTGCTTCAAATCTTGCTTTCAGTGCTAATTCTTCTGTTCCTGGATCTTTTCCCGATTCTAAACTCACAAGCTCTACAAATAACGCTGGCGCTAATAATTCTTTCCTTATCGATGGATAAATTTCACAAGTTTGAATTGCTGGTATTTCTCTCTTCAGCGTAGTGCAGATTGCGTTATGCAAATCTTTAAAATTCATATATTTCTTGTAATATCACGTTCAAAGAACTTTTCAAACACTTCCTCAACCTCATAATTAACAAGATTCCCTATTATCCTTGAAGCCTCAGGTTCGAGTGACAATTTAACTTCCTTTATTGGCAATGCTGCTCTTCCTTCACGTTCAAACATACCGCTATTTCCTTTTGCCATAACTGCTGCAAATCCTCCTATAAACTCATGCTTTCCCACTTTCGATCCTCTTCTTGTTTTTTGTATTTTTCCAATGTGTGTCCAGAGAAGGTGAGTATGTTCAGTAGGAGTTAAACCTACCGGGATAAAAGTCGGAGTCCCGTAGCTTGGGTAGCAGCATGGAGCAGCAGGGAGACCAAAGTGTTGAAGCCTACCGACAACGTTATCGTAGGATAAGGGCGAATTACCAGGCCGTAGCGAAAGCGAACACATAGGTGGCCTCGAAAATTACAAATCCTAAAGGCTGAGCCCACGTTGGTAGGGTGAAGGCAATAGGGATAGCTGAAAACCCGAATGATACGGCATATCTACTTTAGCGGGGTGATAGTGATGGCATGGTAATGAGGACATATGAAGCAACTGGAGAAGCCCTACTCATCCCAGGAAGAAATACCTTGGAGCGGTAAGTTCTATAACTGGAAAACAGGAAATGAACCGAAGATGAGAGGGTGGCGGATGGGTGCGTAGTAGTGAAGAAGTGAGGTGACTCTCATGG
>NZ_AWUH01000198.1:0-9732 GCF_000689175.1 Wolbachia endosymbiont of Glossina morsitans morsitans
TAGTAGGGTGCCTTTGCTCCATGAGAGTCACCTCACTTCTTCACTACTACGCACCCATCCGCCACCCTCTCATCTTCGGTTCATTTCCTGTTTTCCAGTTATAGAACTTACCGCTCCAAGGTATTTCTTCCTGGGATGAGTAGGGCTTCTCCAGTTGCTTCATATGTCCTCATTACCATGCCATCACTATCACCCCGCTAAAGTAGATATGCCGTATCATTCGGGTTTTCAGCTATCCCTATTGCCTTCACCCTACCAACGCGGGCTCAGCCTTTAGGATTTGTAATTTTCGAGGCCACCTATGTGTTCGCTTTCGCTACGGCCTGGTAATTCGCCCTTATCCTACGATAACATTGTCGGTAGGCTTCAACACTTTGGTCTCCCTACATGCTGCTACCCAAGCTACGGGACTCCGACTTTTATCCCGGTAGGTTTAACTCCTACTGAACATACTCACCTTCTCTGGACACACGCCAGTAAAAGACTACAACGGAGTAAGCGGCAGTTAAAAGAGAAAGACGAGGAAATAATAGCATTAATAGCTCAACAAAATACACAAGAAGTTGCGAACTTACAGCAACAGTTACAAGCTAAAGACAATGAAATAAAAGATTTACAAGAACAGCTAAACAACCAACCAAATGCTACTCTGTTAAAAGCTAAAGACGATGAAATAAAAGATTTACAAGAACAGCTAAACAACCGACCAAGTGCTGCTCAGTTACAAGCTAAAGATGAGGAAATAACACAATTAAAAGCTCAAGTTCAGCAGTTGCAAGCTAAAAATGCTGAAGTTGTGGAGTTATAGCTCTTTTTACAATAATCCGAACAGACCGTAATATGCTACTGGCCTGCTATAGCCATAAACACATATCTTATCGCATTCAGACTATTATAAGAAAGGCTATAAATAAACAATTAGAAGAGAGTAAAAGTCTTGTTGATAAATTACAGTAGGAAAAACAAACATTAGAAGATAAAAGTAAAACAACTGAGCAACCAAAACAAGGCAATGGAGCGAAGTACACCGCTACTGTTGGTGTTGGTCTTGCTGCTGGACTGATAGCATTTACTGCACTTGAACATACAGTTAGGTTAGAGATGTTAGTAATAATTGGTATAGCAGTAACATCTGCACTCGTAGCTGGTGGTATTACATATGCAGTATTACCTAGTACTCAAGTAGATGGGGCAAAAGAACAAGAAGTAAATGAGATGGGAAAAAGAAGTAACAAGGGTTAAGCCGAAATGTACTTGTCAAGTAAAACACTTGACGCGAACTTCAGTTTTTATATTCCTTCATTAGCATAATATAATTTTGTGCAGATTGTGTAATATGTTTAATTTCTTCATTCGACATTTTTTTGAAGAATTTTGCTGGCCTGCCAGCCCATATTTCCCCACTTTTTATTACTTTTCCATGTGTCACTAGCGAGCCAGCAGCCACCATAGCTTCAGACTCCACAACTGCATGGTCCATCACGGTAGAGCCCATACCAATAAACGCTTTATCATGCACCGTGCATGCATGCAACATACAAAAATGTCCCACTGTTACCATGCTGCCAATAATTGTGTCACCACCTGGGTTTCTATCCACATGAATTACCGTTTCATCTTGAATATTTGTTCCATCACCTATTTTTATTGATCCAACGTCCCCTCTGACCACACAATTAAACCAGATGCTCGCATTTCTTACTATTTCAACCTTGCCTATGATATGCGAACCACCTGCGATGAAAGCACTTTCGTCTATTTTTGGTTCATAATCTTTGTATTTTAAAATGTGATACATATTAAGCCCAAAGTCTTATGCATATGTTAATCAAAATAAGGTAAGCAGTAAATACATACTTAGATTTCAAACTACTTGGGTGACAGATGTTCTTGACTTACGTGCTTTGTACTGCTAAGATTTTTATTTTCAGCCCTATCTATAATGTCAGTAGCGGTATTAAGTATATTTCAAATAATATTGGTTGTTGTGTTAGTAATTTTAGTGCTCTTGCAGCCGCCTGGAAGTAGTTCGTTAAGTGGTTTTAGTAATACACAACAGGGGGGCAATTCGATGATTCCGGTGAAATCTTCTGAAAACCCGCTCAGCAGAATAACGGCTATTGTTGCTGGATTGTTTATTATAAACACATTGCTATTGTCAGGATTATGTTACAAAAAGACGTACATAAAAAAATCGATCGCAGAAAAAATTATATTAGAAAAAAAGACAAGAAAAGTGAATCTACTTCTGTTCCATTTGAAAATTAATGAAGGAAGCTAAATTTATCTTTGTCACAGGTGGAGTTGTGTCATCGCTTGGTAAAGGCTTAGTTGCTTCGAGTGTTGGTGCGCTTCTTCAAGCTCATGGTTTTAAGATCCGTATCAGAAAACTTGACCCGTATCTCAACATTGATCCTGGGACAATGAACCCAACTCAGCACGGAGAGGTGTTTGTTACCGAAGATGGTGCTGAAACTGATTTGGATCTTGGGCATTATGAGCGTTTTACTGGAATTAAAGCAACAAAAGATGATAATATAACAACTGGTAAGATATATCATGAGTTATTGAAGAAAGAGAGGCGTGGTGATTATCTGGGCAAAACTGTGCAAGTCATTCCTCATGTGACAGATTTGATCAAATCGTTCATTTTTAATGGTACGGAAGGTTTAGATTTTGTAATATGCGAAATAGGCGGAACTGTAGGTGACATTGAAAGCCAACCATTTTTGGAGGCTATACGCCAAGTTAACTACACATTAGGAAAACAAAGAGTTATCCTGATTCACTTAACTTTAATACCATATCTTACCGCAGCGCAAGAATTAAAGACAAAACCAACGCAGCATTCAGTTCGAGAGTTAAATTCCGCGGGGTTACAACCAGATATTATATTATGCCGCAGTGAGAAAGAAATTTTCGATAATCAAAGAGAGAAAATAGCTAACCTTTGCAATGTTTCTTTATCCAATGTAATACCTGCCCCTGATGTGAGTCATATATATGAGTTACCGGTGTTGTATAGCCAATGTGGGCTTGATACGCAAATTTTGGAGCACTTTCATTTAAGTAAGCCAAAACCAAGCTTGACTGAATGGGATCAAATAGTGCATTCCATAAGGCACCCAACACAGGAAGTTACTGTATCTATAGTGGGAAAATACACCGAATTCCCTGATGCATACAAATCACTGATTGAAGCATTAAATCATGGTGCGATTAGTAATAAAGTCAAAGTAAAGATAAATTGGGTTAACTCAAGAGAGAAGGAAGAAAAACCTATAAATGAAAAACTTATAGGAGAGAAATTACAGAATTCTCATGCAATCCTTGTTCCAGGGGGGTTTGGTGATGACGGAGTGGAGGGTAAAATATTAGCAATAAATTATGCCCGTACAAATAATATCCCATTTTTCGGAATTTGCCTTGGTATGCAGCTTGCAATTATTGAATTTGCTCGTAATGTTGTTAAGCTTGAAGATGCACACTCTGAAGAATTTCGTAACTGTAAACATCCAATCGTTAAGTTAGCTGGCGATCAAGATGACGATCTTGGTGGAACCATGAGACTTGGGGCATACAAATGTAATATAAATGCAAACTCTAAAATGATGGATGCATATAGTAACACTACTATTTCAGAAAGACACAGGCATAGATATGTAATCAATTCAGATTATAAAGATGATTTGGAAAAAAATGGACTGCTATGCAGTGGCATATCAGAAGATGGAAGGTGCATAGAGGCAGTGGAGTTAGAGAGTTATCCGTGGTTTATTGGTGTGCAGTTTCATCCAGAATTTCAATCAAAGCCGTTTTTTCCTCATCCTTTTCGTGGCGTTCGTTAAAGCAGCAATTGATAAGAAATAAGTGCCTAGTGTTTGAATATCAATATAAGGAGCTTGCCATAGAGCAAGCTGAGCTCGCTCAAAAAAATGATAAGGTGCCCATAGGTGCTGTAGTAGTGAATGGAGGCAATATCATTTCTTCTGCACACTATATATCCAGCGATCCAACTGCACATGCAGAGATGTTAGCGATCAGACAAGCATTTCCAACTTCCACACTTTGTGATGCTGATATGTACGTAACATTAGAACCATGTCCGATATGTGCTCAAGCTATTTCCTTTGCCAGAATTAAACGATTGTACTTTGGAGCCTATAATCCAAAAGGTGGAGGAATTGAAAATGGTGCTAAGGTATTTCAATTTTGCAGCCATATACCTGAAGTTTATGGTGGAATATTAGAAACAGAATGCTCTTGTTTGTTAAAGGATTTTTTTGAGAAACTAAGGAACATTTGATAAATCGTCATCCCGCTACGTGTTAGCGGAATCTATGCTAGGAGATACCGTGATGCTATGGCGGTTAAGGAATTCGTCATTCCAGCGCGTGACGCACAACTATACAAACATTGTCCACCATCAGGGTGTCATCCGAGTAGCTGACACTGCCCTCCTTTATCATCCCAGTGCCCAGACACTGGGGAGAGACTAGGATCCAGAAGACTTCATTTTAACCAAGTGGCTGCATAATAAAGGCTGCATAAAAAACTGCTGGTAAAGCAGTTTTCTCTGGATTCCAGACTGGAATGACAGCAGTCCTACGTCACACCTTCACGGTATCTCTAGATCTCGCTAACAAGCAGCGGGATGACGCTTGTCAGAGTGTCGGCTACTTAGATGAAACCCTTTCCCGGTGGAGACCACTATCAAATCACATAGGAGAAACCTAAGACCAATCAAATTTCTTATGCTGCGGTTTTATTTGCAATATTGCTACCACACTGACCAACAAGCAGAAGACTATATAAAGCCCAGCAGCAAGATTTGGTTGAGGAAATGTTACAGTCAACCAAATACAAATCATAGGAGTAAATCCTCCATGTAATGCGTGATAAGCTCACTTCACTAAATCTAACATTGGTAGGAAAAAGTTCACATGCAACTATTCCTATGAGAACTACACCCCTTTCTATTATAGAGAGAACCATAACGCTCAACGCAATCACAAGATAATTTTTATAGTAATATGCAGTAGATAACGCACGACAACACAGTGCCATTGTAATTGCTATAAATAAGATTGCAGTGCGCTCTTTTCCAACTTTATCAGCCAACATTCCAAACGCTATTGAAGATATCGGCATTAATACACTGGTTATAATCAATACAATTTCGTTGATATATGTTGTTACATAAACACCCACTGATGCTATTTCCTTTGCGAGAGTTCGAAGAAATATGGTAAATCCAACAGCAACATTAACAGGTACAGATATTAAAATAGCAAGTATAAGAGCTCTCTTGTGGCGTTTTATAAGCTCTATTATTGGCAAATCAGGTAAATTTCTTTGTTTTCGATTTTTTTCATATGCTGGAGTTTCTCCCAATGTGTATATGCTATACGCGCTAATTAATCCTAAAATAGCTGAGAAAATAAATGGCAATCTCCAACCCCAGGTACAAAAGTCAGTAGTTTTTTTGCAGATAATCACTATCACCGCAGAAAGCAAGACGCCAATGGAGCGACCAAAACCCATCATTCCAAAATACATCCCTAAGTTCTCTTTCCTACTGGATAAATGCTCTATAAGATAAACAGAACTTCCTTGTTCACCACCAAGTGCAATTCCTTGTGTTATATGGATTGCAAGAAGCAATATAGTAGAAATTATACCTACTTGATTGTGACTTGGAATAAATGCAATGAGACTTGATGGTATCGATATTAGCAAGATAGTAATTATTAATGCTATCCTCCTTCCATACCTGTCACCAACGTGACCAAATATGAATGCACCAAGTGGCCTTACAATTGCACCTAGCCCTACAATTCCAAATAATTGCAGTATGTTACTGTAGACATCTTTTGCAAAACAAAACTCTCTGCTGATTATGTTAATCAAATCAATAAAAAGCATGTAGTCATACCATATTGCGATTCTGCGGAGTATGGTTGATATCAATACCCTTGTTTGCACTAAATTCAATTCGTAAATGTTTGCTTATTCTATTCTGGCTGCTTTTTGGGATTTTACAACCTAAACATATGGAGTTGACTTTTTTATTATGGTGTGTGATAATTGCAATGAATATAGCTTATTTAGCAGCACTTATAGCAGCAGCTATAATAAAAATAGCAGCAGTAATACTTTGTGCTATAATGTGTATAAGCATTTTCTTTATATTATTTAAGGGAAAAAGAACACTTAGATTCAAAAGGATTTCTATCTCTTCTGAAAACAGTAGGTGTAATTTCTATAATACTATCAATTATATCTCTCCCACTTATTATATTAAGCCTTACTACTCCGTCACCTCTGGTAGTAGGTATAGTAGTTGGTATCGTTGGTGCTATTTCCATAATACCATTACTAGTACCTTACATTTTGCTTGTGGCTATATCGAATATCTTTATTACCAAGTCTTTATAAATTTGAGCTAATGTTACTGTCTTCATTTCTTCTTGGTTGTAATATTGCTGAAAGTTATCTATTTCCATAGGTATAACATATAATCTGATTTTATAAGATATTCTACCGGGAATAAAATATCGTAAATCTTAGGCGTTATAAACAAAATTTACAGGAAAAATAAGATGATACTACTCAAAAAGGCAAACAAGACGGTATTTTTCTGGCATAAGTTAGCGTTCAGCTTTACCTTTCCTTGCAAGACATTTTAGAGCTATTATGTCTTACTTCTTGAAGATACAAGTTAGCGTTTTTAACCCGAATTCTGGATTGGAGATTAAAAAAACAAGAATATCAATAGCTTATTGTTTTAGCATTTACGATAAAGCAGTAAGCATTTTAAGACTAGTTACTAATTTATTAAAATTCAAGACTTTCAATAATTTACCTAAAATCTAATCCAGAATTCGGGTTAATAATAAAATCTTGTTTTTTGAAGATGAATTTGGTAAACTTTAGAGATGTATGTGACAACATGGTGATATATTGTTTTTAGTATTTAATAAATTAAAGTACGTACTTGATAATTTTTCTCAACGCTCTAATCAAGCTAAAATAGGTAAGCTAGATAAAATTATTCTTAGTTTAAAATTGGTATAAGTTATTAAGATGAAAAAAATTGAAATTTCAGAATTGCTAAAAAGAATTTCAATCTGTTTACTATGCGTGGCAACTATTGTCTCTATCGCTTTTTTGTTTGCCTATATGCATACAATGTTGCTTAGTAAAGGGTATGAGTTAGCTGCACACTATGTTAGTGAAGCTATGCCTTGTGTGTTACTTGTCGTTTTCTTTTTTATTGTTTGGTTTATATATGATCAAATATTCAGCAAACTAAAGGAAGTAGAGCTGCCTATATCGATAGAATTAGCTGATTTAGATGA
Organism: Wolbachia endosymbiont of Glossina morsitans morsitans; assembly: GCF_000689175.1. Taxonomy (NCBI): domain Bacteria; kingdom Pseudomonadati; phylum Pseudomonadota; class Alphaproteobacteria; order Rickettsiales; family Anaplasmataceae; genus Wolbachia; species Wolbachia endosymbiont of Glossina morsitans morsitans. Next base: position 7,362 of record NZ_AWUH01000198.1, read on the forward strand.
TAAAAGAATAACATTTGCTGATGCTATAATTGATGACTCCTTAAAACAACGGTTGCAGATGATTTGCTGTGACCAAATGACAGAAGAAATGCGCAAGCTGTTTGGAAATAAAAGTATTAATTCACTAAGAGGTTACGTATTACATGGCCCTCCTGGAAATGGTAAAACACTTATCGCTCGTGCAATTGCAGGTGAATCAAATATGAATTTCATAAGCATCTCAGGTCCTGAACTTATTGGAGTATATATTGGTCATGGTGCACATGCTGTACGCGAGCTTTTTAAAATAGCAAAAAAATATTCTCCTTGTATAGTCTTTATAGATGAAATAGATGCAGTTGCTCAAAAAAGAAGTACCGCTAATAACTCAGCTTACCATTGTCGAGAGAGTTTAACACAGTTGTTAACTGAAATAGATGGATTTAAGAGCAGAAGAGATATAATAGTAATTGGTGCAACTAACCTTATCGGTGGTATAGATCCAGCACTTATTAGACCTGGACGTTTAGGTCAGAAGGTTTATGTCCCTAATCCAAACATAGAGGTGAGACAAAGGATATTGGAACTTTATATGCGAGGTACAAAAACTGATGAAAAGCTAAACCTCCAAGACATTGCAGACAAGACTGAAGGCTATTCTGGGGCTGAATTAGAGCAATTAGTGAATGAAGCAAAAATTAGCGCTGGTGCGCAAAGACGGCTTATAGTGAGTGAGGAAGATTTCAGTTACGCGCTTCACAGGTTAAGTCCAGAACAAGAAAGAGATAGAATAAGGTTAGTTTCAAACGTGAAGACACAGACAGAAGTATCTTATTCTATTTAGAGTATAAAACTATCATAAATTTTTCTGTTATTTCCAAATAAATTGCTATTGATCTAACAACATACATTACTAAAAGCTTAAATAATCCAGCCATTTCCAGCAACAAAAAACAGCAAGCGTGAGAAGATTTTTTTTTGGAATGAGTTGGTCATGATGTTTGTAAAACTTAATTTGTACACTTTACTTACCCCCAGTAATTCTGATATAGTTACTTTAGTTAAAGTCTATAAAAGTTTATAAATGGCAACCTTAAGTGTAAGAGAAGCTTTATGCACAGCAATTAGAGAAGAAATGCAAAACGACTCTGATGTGCTTATCATGGGTGAAGAAGTTGCAGAGTATGATGGTGCTTATAAAGTAACGAAAGGATTACTGAAAGAGTTTGGAGAAAACAGAGTAGTTGATACGCCTATTACCGAACATGGGTTTGCTGGCCTTGCTGTTGGAGCGGCATTTGCTGGATTAAAGCCAATAGTCGAGTTTATGACTTTTAATTTTTCTATGCAAGCTATTGACCAAATTGTGAATTCCGCAGCAAAAACAAATTATATGTCAGGCGGACAACTTGGATGCCCTATAGTATTTCGTGGACCAAATGGCGCTGCAGCAAGAGTTGCTGCACAACATTCTCAATGCTTTGCAGCTTGGTATTCGCATATACCGGGGTTAAAAGTAATAGCACCCTATTTTGCCTCAGATTGCAGAGGTCTGCTTAAAGCTGCAATTCGTGACCCTAATCCGGTAATATTTCTAGAAAACGAAATAGCTTATGGACATGAGCATGAAGTTTCTGACTCTGAGCTATCAAACAAAGATTATCTACTTGAGATAGGCAAAGCTGCTGTTATACGGGAAGGAAAGGATGTAACTATCACTGCTTTTTCATTAAAATTAATGGATGCCTTAAATGCAGCAGATTTACTTTCGAGTGAAGGTATAGAAGCTGAAGCTATTGACCTCAGAACCTTAAGACCACTTGACACTCAAACTGTTATTAACTCTATTCAGAAGACTAATAGGTTAGTTAGTGTAGAAAAAGGATGGCCATTTGCAGGAATAGGAGCAGAGCTGTCAGCCGTTGTTATGGAACAAGGATTTGACTACCTTGATGCTCCAGTTGTACGTGTAACTGGCAAGGACATCCCCTTACCTTACGCTGCAAACCTAGAAAAAAAAGCATTACCGCAAGTGGAAGATATAGTTGAAGCCGGGTCTGTTTTAGAAAAAAATAGTTCTTTTTTGTGTCTCCTGTTCCGCATTGGTCCATCAAAGAAGTATTTCCAGTGCCGCCTATACCACCCATTACTTTTATGACGATAGTTTTAGCACCGAAAAATACAGCACAAAATATACCGAGTGCAAAAAGAGCTGGCCATGGCATTCTACCAAATATCGCAAGCAAAGCTGCACCTATTATCACTACGGTCATAAGTGGTCCGCCTATTCCCCAAACGTAGCCAATAATGTTACATATTATAGCCTTTCTTATAATAGTCCGAATGCGATAAGATATGTGTTTATGGCTATAGCAGGCCAGTAGCATATTAC
>NZ_AWUH01000199.1:0-409 GCF_000689175.1 Wolbachia endosymbiont of Glossina morsitans morsitans
AAAATCTAGATGTAGATGAAGTTTTGTAAAGACATACAGTATCTATATACTGACAAAAAATTAAACACAAGACGCCGATACATCAAGTAATCCTTACCTTTTAATCTGCAGATTGGCGAAAGCAAATACAATAGCCTCACTGTTGTGATAAGGGCGCTGGCGAAGGGTGTCAAGTAAGTTTTTCGTTTCTATAGCTACTACCACGATTGTATAGGTAATTCTTCACTTATAATAATGATTCAAGCCTTCAGCTCCTCAAACACTTCACTTGCTCTATTTAAAACAGAATCAGGAAAACCAGCAAGTTTTGCTACATGTATTCCATATGACTCATCTGCAATGCCTTCAATTACTTCATGTAGAAAAATAACCTCTCCGTTCCACTCTCTTATTTTTACACAAAAACGTT
>NZ_AWUH01000200.1:0-5471 GCF_000689175.1 Wolbachia endosymbiont of Glossina morsitans morsitans
GCTGGATCCCAGTGCTTGGCACTCGAATGACAGCAATCCTACGTCATACCGCGATTCATTCGTGGTATCTCGGCCGCTAACAAGTAGCGGGATGACGGTTATCGTTTAGCTACAAACATTAAGAAATTTACCAAACGAAAAAAAAGGCAAAAGAAGCCACGTGGTTGGCTAATTACTTACATTATACTTTCAAGTATGGCGTTTTTTTATTCTAAACGCTTAATAACCGCGACTCAGCTGCTTTTAAATGCAACTAACCTTAGCTATAAATATTTAAGAAATTTACTAAACAGAAAAAAAGGCAAAAGAAACCCTAGGGTAGCTAGTTATTCACTATCCATTTTTTAAGTTGGCGTTTTTTTATGTTTTAAACGCTTTATAAGCGCGTTTCAGCTTATGTAGGTAGAAGTTTGATAAAGACATAAGGTGCACATAGTGCAAAAAATTAAACATGACACGCCAGATACGTGAGTTTTTTGTCATTTAATCTGTACAGAGAAAATAAATAAACAGCTTCAGTGTTTATGATAAGGGGGCTGGCGGAGTTTGTCAAGCAAGTTTTTTCGTTTCTATTGTAATGACAGTTATGGCCTGTGCAAGAAATCTATTGATTTACAGCAGGTTCTTTGTTACAGTTCGCGGTTATGCAAAGAAACCTAAAGCCTCATGAGTTTATTTACAGCCAGTGATTTACATAATTTGGAACTGTATAGCTGAGTATTGTATACGATAATATTGATAACAAATGATGATGGCTTTGAAAGTGAAGGAATAAAATTACTCAAAGCGATTGCACGGAATTTTGCGTCAGAAATATGGATAGTGGCACCAGATACTGATAAAAGCGGGGCTGCAAGATCTCTTGATTATCCAGTGAAACAATCTATTGGAATAAACCAACATAGTGAAAGGGAATTTAGTGTGTCTGGTACTCCTGCAGATTGTGTCATTATTGCGCTAAATAAAGTTATGAATAAAAAACCAGACTTAATATTGTCCGGAGTAAATATTGGATCAAATGTCGGGGACGATATTTGTTATTCAGGAACAATTGGTGCTGTAATGGAAGGTGCCGCAAGGTCTATACCTTCTATTGCGCTAAGCCAAGTTTATCATAATAAAATAGACTGGCACAATACAAAGGTTTTTGCACCAAAGGTTATTGCCAAGCTAGTTAAGGTTGGTTGGCCTAAAAACATAGTGATGAGTGTAAATTTTCCTGCTACGGAAAAAGTAAAAGGAGTAGAATTTGCTGAACAAGGTGAATATAACATTGATGGGGATTTAACTTTTACTGAAAATTCGAATGGCTCTTTTAGCTTAAATTGGTCTCGAGAGCACTCAGGCAGTGGTAGTGTAAATAAAATAAAAGAAGGATTTATTACTATTACACCGGTAAAATTAGATTTTACAGATTATGATACATTGAATGCTATGAAAAATTCTTACGCAGACGAATTTTCTTCTATAGCTGACTGAAAAAAACATTTGCATTGCTCCTAACTAGATATTTTCCATTATGTTATCGTGAGCGATTATTTTTTCTTCACCTGTATCCATATTTTTTACTTTAACAGTATTGTTGTTTAACTCATCATTCCCAAAGATCAATGCAATTTTAGCATTTGCTTGACTTGCTTTCTTCATGCGATTTTTAACTGTCCCACTGTGTTCGTAACTTACATATAAACTATTTCTGCGCAATTCATTCGCAAGTGTTAGAGCATATTCTTCAGCCTCTCTGCCGATCGGAATTAGGTAAATAGGTCGCTCTTCTTTCGGAGAATAATTGATTAACTCCATTATGCGCTCAATCCCCCCTGCAAATCCTATTGCTGGAGTGTGTTTTCCACCTACTGAAGATACTAAATTATCGTATCTTCCACCGGCAAAAACTGCCCCTTGTGCACCTAAATCCTCTGTAACAAACTCAAACACTGTGTGGCAATAATAATCCAAGCCTCGAACTAGTTTATTGTTTACGGTATAAGGTATATCAAGAATTGTTAATCCATTTAGTATTTGTTCAAAGAAATCTGAGGACTCTTTCGTATAATAATTGCTGATTTTAGGCGCATCAGAAATTATTGATTTATCTTTCTCATCCTTGGAATCCAGTATTCTGAGTGGATTTTTGATCAACCTATTTTTGCTATCTTCTGATAGATCATTTTGATACTTTGTAAAGTACAAGATCAAAGCTTCTCTATATTTAGTTATTGTTTCACCATCACCTAAAGAGTTGATTTCCAGCTTTACATTTTTATTGATGCCAAATTCAGTTAGTAAGTGCTGAGCGAGTGATATCAATTCAATATCAGCTTTTGGATCTTCTATGCCAAAAACCTCAAAATTTATCTGATGAAATTGCCTTTGTCTTCCCTTTTGCGGTCTTTCGTAACGAAATGCAGGCCCTGTTGAGAATAATTTTATCAGTGTTTGCAGTTTTTTTTCAATGAGTAGTCTGACAATCGCTGCAGTGAACTCAGGACGTAAAGTTATGCTCTTTCCCCCTTTATCATTGAAGCTATACATCTCTTTAGTGATGATATCTGAGCTATCACCTAAGGTTTTTGTAAAAACCTCCGTGTATTCAAATATTGGAGTTTGGGCGGGCAAAAAGCCGTATAGACTTGAGATTCTATTTGCTGTTTGCTGAATGTATTTAAACTTGTACCATTCATCAAACAGGAGATCTTTTGTTCCTCTAACCGTTTGATTAGTCATAGTGTGGTCTCTATACCTGCAATCTCTGGTATGTGGTAGCTCAGCATATTCTGCACTCCTTGCTTGAGGGTAATTGCAGCACTTGGGCATCCAGAGCAGGCTCCTTGTAACTCAACATAAACTATCCCGTCTTTATAGCCACGAAATTTGATATCGCCACCATCTTGAGCAACTGCAGGTTTGATATAACTTTCCATTAATTCTTTTATTCTATTTACAATTTCTATATCATTTTTATCAAAAAATTCTTCATCCGGTATATTATTATCATTTACTCCTTCTTTATCTAGTGCTTTTCCACCTGAAGTAAAGTGATCCATGATTGTAGTTAAAATTTCTACTTTTAATGTATCCCAATTAATTCCACCCAATTTTGTTACTGAAATAAAATCATGACCAAAAAACACTCTCACTACATATTCTATTTGAAAAAGATTTGCTGCTAACTTGGAGTTTTTTATTTCATCTGCATTTGAAAAATCACCCGTTTCTCCTTCGTTTAAAATTTCAAATCCAGGAAGGAATTTTAGCGTATTTGGGTTTGGTGTTTCTTCAATCTGGATGAACATGTTATTTACCATGACGATTATAATTGTTACTATTTAATCATAAAATGATAAAAAAATATACATGTCATTCATCTTTTTCCTTTTCTTGATATTCATAGTAGTTACATTTGTCTTGCCTAGCGTTGTTGTATTTTTTCTTTTCCTGACAAAAAAAAATAACATAAGTTTCATGATGAACTCTATATTGAGTAAATTTTTGAACGAATTTAATAGCAGTAGAAGTTGTACTGAAAATTACACTGGTGATAACATGCCCAAAGATGAAGCATTAAAGATACTAGGGCTGAATCCCGAGGCAAGTCAAAATGAAATCAATAAAGCATATCAAAATTTAATGAAGTTAGTTCACCCAGATAAGGGAGGTTCGGAATATTTTGCACAAAAGTTAAACGCAGCACGTGACAGGTTGCTGAAGAGGTAATTAATATTGCTTTAAAGTTTTTATTTGTGCGTAAAGGATAAGTTGCTACAATAAAAAAATAAGATAAAAGTAGCAATGGACATGTGTTCAGAAAGGTTTAAGTTATGCAGGAAGATAACAAAAAAGAAACAATAAAAGAAGAAAAAGGCATATTAGGATGGATAGAATATAGATTGCCTATATTTTCTTTTCTAAGACACACTGCTTTTTACCAAGTGCCAAAAAACTTAAATTATGCTTGGAACTTTGGCTCTTTGGCTGGTATAGCGCTGATTTTACAAATAATAACAGGTATATTTCTTGCTATGCACTACACTCCGCATGTTGATTATGCGTTTAATAGTGTAGAGCGCATAATGCGAGATGTGAATTACGGGTGGTTAATACGCTACACTCACGCTGTTGGAGCATCGCTCTTCTTTATGGTAGTCTATGTTCATATAATGCGTGGATTATATTACGGATCTTATAAAAGACCGAGAGAGATGGTGTGGTTTATTGGAATATTTATATTTTTTGCAATGATGGCAACTGCCTTTATGGGATATGTATTGCCTTGGGGACAAATGAGTTTCTGGGGTGCAACAGTTATAACCAACTTATTTTCTGCTATACCTTTAATTGGCAATAAAATAGTTATATGGTTATGGGGTGGTTTTTCAGTGGATAACCCAACACTTGACCGTTTTTTCGCTCTGCATTATCTTCTGCCTTTTGTTATTATTGTTTTAGCTATGCTTCATGTGACAGCTCTGCATAGGTTTGGCTCTGGTAACCCAAATGGAATGGAGGTAAAATCAGATAAGGATACCATCCCTCTCTACCCTTATTATATAGTCAAGGATTGCATAACTTTTGGTCTGTTTTTCGAAGTTTTGTTCGCATTTGATTTCTATGCTCCCAATTATCTTGGGCATCCAGACAATTATATAGAAGCTGATTCTATGGTCACTCCGGTACATATACTGCCAGAGTGGTATTTTTTACCTTTTTATGCAATGCTACGTTCAATTCCAGATAAACTTACTGGTGTGCTTACCATGTTTGCGTCTATTTTAGTGTGGTTTGTGTTACCTTGGCTTGATAAATCAAAAGTTAAAAGTGGTGCTTATCGCACGGTGTTTAAGAAATTTTTTTGGGTTTTTGCAATAAATTTTGTACTTCTTGCCTGGCTTGGAGGACAAGAGGTAAAAGAGCCTTACATCACTATGAGTAGGCTATCTACTCTTTATTACTTTGCATATTTTGTGATAGTCTTACCACTGCTTAGTAAGTATGAAAAGCCAAAAGAACCACCAAAAACCTTAAGTGATTCTGTGCCGGAGATGAGGTGATGTCAATTCAAAGCAGATCTCTTACAAAATTCTCTGTCATCCCAGAGCTCTCTTCTGTCATCCCAGTGCTTGACACTGGGATCCAGAAAAAAAATAAATGGATTCCAGCATCATGTACACAATTGTATGAACGTTGTATACAACACACAGTGTCATTCCACTATCTTCCGTTGTCATCCCAGTGCTTGACACTGGGATCCAGGTATAAAAATACTTACAAATCATGCAATGGACAACAGATTCTAGGAGTGCATGATAACCATAATGTCAGTGATGAAATAAGCTGGATTCCAGTGTCAGCTACTTGCATGACATCAATTCGAAATTTACTAAAACAGTGGTTATGCATGGGATCTAATGTATTTGCAATCTTCTGCATGTTATTTCTATCTAGTCTGATATCTGCAGAAGAATTTAAAT
>NZ_AWUH01000201.1:0-1917 GCF_000689175.1 Wolbachia endosymbiont of Glossina morsitans morsitans
TGATAGTTAACTGGAAACGAGAGGACATTTATAAGTCTGATGAGGAAAAAGAAATAGAGAAAAAAGAAATACTAGATATGATGTTATTCGCTAAAATTAGCTTTCCTGAAAGATTTGAGTTCTTTAAAGAAAAGATAATAAAAAACCTTAGATTATGCGGTAGGGAAGGAATGAAGGATTACGTAGATTACGGTTTGTTTGCAGAAGAGTTATTCTCTGAGTTAGAGAAAACAACTCTACCTCTTGGTCCTGTAGGTGATGGTCCTTGGAATAATTTACGGTAACGATCTAAAGCCCATGGTAGTAAGGAAACAACTTTGCCAGTTGATGATGGTCTGCAGTCTGAGCTTGGAACTCCTAGTGTAAGCGGTGTTTCTTCTTATAAGAAAAAAAGCGTCTTTACGCTTAGTGGTAATAAGTAATCTACTTATGAACTCTTGGTGTTTCTGGTCGTAGTAAATAAGGGGTATTTTGTATAAGTAATGGTGATGGACTTATTAGGAGTTTGGTGGATGGAGATCTTGAAGGATTTAGACAAGGATTTGAATCTTTTTTAGATCAATGTCCATCTTTCTTGTATCATGTAAGTGCAGGTCGTTTCCTTCCTGTATTCTTTTTTAGTATGTTTGCTACTGCACATGATGCTAATATCTTAAATGCAAATGAGAGAGTCTATTTTCGTTTTGATAACCATGGTGTTAATCCACGTAATGGTGAAAATCGAAATACAGGAAACCTAAAAATTGCTGTTTATCATGACGGACAGCAAGTTGTCAGATGTTACAGTATTTCTGATCGTCCTAATAGTGATGGGTTAAGATTTAGTGAAAGGGAGAGAGATTCTCTAGTACAAGAGATTAGACGGCAAAATCCGAATTTAAGGGCAGAAGACCTAAGTTTTGAGCAATATAAAGTATGCATGTATGGAAAGGGCAAGAGTCAAGGGGAGGCAATTGCAACAGTATTCGAGGCGATTCGTGAAAAGGATTTTAGAGGTAGAGATAAATTTGCCAAATATTCAGCATCTGAGGTTCATTTCTTGAGGCAACTCTTTAGAAATCACAGATTAACAATTAAGGAAATAGAAGGAAGACAACTTAATCACAATCAGCTCAGACAGCTTGATAGATCAGTCAATTTTGCACAGGTAGCACAAGGTCAACAAAGGATTGACAACTTTATGGAAATACTAGCAAGTGATAACGAAGAAAATGTAAGAAATTCTCTCCGGGGAGATATTTTAGAATATGTAATTGATATCTATAATAATTATAGGGCGCAGATAGAAAATAATATTGAAAATCGCAGTCAAAAGTTTGAGAGTCACGGGTTTTTATTAGGTTTCTTAGCAAATTTTAGTCATCGCTACACAATAGGCATTGACCTTGATTTGTCTCCTAGAAACTCACATGTTGCATTTCTTGTACGTCATCAAGCAGAAAGAGAAAATATTCCTATTGTTATTAATCTTGCTATATTTGACACACCGTCAGATGTTGCATTAAAGTGTGCCATAGGCTACGCTGGAAGGTTACGCAATTCTTCATTTATACCTATTCATACCACATCAGAGCATACTGTTTGTGTTGGATTAAATTTTGATTTAAATCGAATTCCTTTTAGGGTTGATACAGTAGGGCTTCAACAGGGTAGGTTTCCTTTAGTACAAAGATTGTTTGAGTATATAGAAGATGAAGAGGTTGGAGAGAATATTAGAGATTTCTTGCTTCAACATCTTCCTGGTGAAATACCAAGAAATACAGAGAATTATAACAGAATATTTGATTGTATAACTGGTTTTACTTTTGGGAGTAGTGCTTTTGCTAGAGAGTATTTAGAGCTGGAAGAAGGAGAAGATCGAGTACGTGTAAGAAAGTATATATTTAGATACGGTGATGGAGATTTAAGAAGACATGC